>JAAYTR010000057.1 GCA_012523685.1 Clostridiaceae bacterium
TAAAATCTGCCGTAGGAATAGGTGCTTTGCTTCTTACAGGGATAGGTGACACCATAAGGGTATCACTTACCGGAGATCCGGTTCTGGAGATTAAAGCTGCAAAAGAGATCTTGAAGGCCTGCGGTCTTTACAGGAAGGGTGTAGTGTTTGTATCCTGTCCGACTTGTGGCCGAACTCAGATTAATCTTATAGATATTGCTCAAAAGGTAGAAAAAGCCCTTGAAAATATTGAAAAGCCGATAAAAGTAGCAGTTATGGGCTGTGTAGTCAATGGCCCCGGAGAAGCAAAAGAAGCCGATATTGGAATTGCGGGAGGCAAGGAGTCGGCAGTAATATTCAAAAAAGGTGAAATCCTCAGAAAGGTTCCGGAGAGTGAAGTTGTGGAAGCACTTTTGGAGGAAATCAAAAAGTTGTAATGCCATTCATTCTTAAAAAGTGATTCAATTGTATTATCCATCCATAGAGCTGAGTCCGTGAAAGAAAGCTTTTACTTGTATTTGGCTGTTGTTTTATCATGCTTTCAAGAGTTTTCAGGTTCATCATATACTTAACAGGCGAATATGGATCAAAGACAGTTTCAAAAAGCAGGTTTTTAAGCTTTACTTCATAATCGGGATCCAGTATGCGAGGGAAGGGGGCTTTTTTTCTTTCCAAAATATCAGATGGAAGAAACCCGCGCAAGGCTTCTCTTAGAAGCCCTCTGTCAAGATTATTAAGCCTCTTGAGTTCCTGAGGAATATTCCAGAAATAATTGGTAATCCTGACATCACAAAAGGGAACTCTGGCTTCTAAACCACAAGCCATACTCATTCTGTCAAGACGGTCCAATAAACAGGGAAGATTCCAATAAAGGCTAAACCATTGGGATTCATACTCCTTTCGAAGGTGATTATCACAGACTGCGAATTTCGGATAGTCTGCCAGGGCTTCCTCATAGCATTTTTCTATAAATTCATACGGCTTTATCATATCTATGATATCGTTTTTAAAAACAGAAATTTTTTCAGCCAGATTTGAGCTCCAGGGAAGACGTTTTCGTCCTGATAAAAAATGTTCGCTTGCTCTGATATTTGTACCGAATATCTCGTCTGAACAATCGCCGGAAAGGACTGTACTGAAATCCTTTCGGATCTCTCTGCATAAAAGCAGCAAAGAGGCATCAGAATCAGGCATTCCGGGTATACCTCTGGCTTCTTCGGCTTCAAGAAGAGATTCAATCATATCCGATGGTGACAGAATAATATAATGGTGCCGGGTTCCGGCCCGTCTGCAAACCCAGCGTATCCATGGTGTATCGCTGTCAAAACCGCCTCCTCTTTGCCGTAAATAGCGGCTGCTTCTCTCAAAATCCAGTGACCATGTATTATATGTATTGTTATTCAGCAGTGCCGGGTTATCTGTAACGATTGCGGTTATCAGGCTTGAATAAAGCCCGCCTGATAAAAGACCACAAGGTGGTGCATCGGACTTCATTTGTCTTTTTACTGAGTCTATTACGAGTTCACGGATTGTTTCGAGGGTTTTTACCAGATCATCCTCATGTTCCGGCTTATCCATAATCCAATACCTGACCGACTTTGGTCCATTGGACGAAAAATGCAGAAAATGTCCCGGCCTTACCTGATGGATACCCTTGATTACTCCGCATCCGGGTGTGTGGCGGGGACTTAAGCATATCAGTTCGGATAATCCTTCAACATCCAATGCAGCCTCAAATAACGGATGACATGTAATGCCTCTTATATCAGAGGCAAAAATCAGAATTCTGTCGGTTATTGTATAGTATAAGGGCTTGGTACCAAAATGATCCCGCGCCAGAATTAAGATGTTGTCTTCCTGTATCCAGAGAGCAAAGGAAAAGCTGCCGTTTAATTTGTTCAGAAAGTCTTCTTTCCATTTAATATAGGCATATATTAGAAGCTCTGAGCAAGAAAGAGCGTTGTAATCAACACCTGCCAGGTTTAATTCTGAGCTGATTTCCCTTTTGTTAAAGATGGTGCCGTCAAGTGTCAGAATGTAGGTTTTACCTTCTACCACAAGCTCACTAACAAATGAGCCTTTGCTTGTCTGACTGATTGGACCTGTTCTTCTTAAAAACACGGCATGGGGTGAAATAAAATGCCCCGCTCCACTGGATCCCCGGGAGCGAATGGCCTCGGACATAGCACATATATTTACGCTTTTTTGCAAGATATCGTCAGTTGGGCTGACCATACCGGCTATTCCGGCCATAAAACCACTCCGGGAGAAAAGTATACACTCATATACTATTCGGGGTGTCCAGTGTTTGTTACGGGAAATCAAAGCGGGTAAAATCCCTCGAATCAGCCGGATTTAGATACTGCCCAATAAATATTCCGGGCTATAACGTTATTTGACATAAAATTATAAATATTCCCTTTATAATAGGCTTTAATAAAGGGTTTAAACATACGAAAGCGCAAAACCCGGCCAATATGCCTGTTCAAGTTATTCCTTATCATAAAGAAAGGACTTGAACAATAATATTTATATGAAATGTATAAAAGGGAGAGGAGTCTAAGGGTGGTCATATATGCAGATATTTTATTCTTTGAGAATTTACTGGCGAATTGCTTGATACTTAAGTTAACAAGTGCCATTTCCGGGATTGCCCTCAAGACTATAAGAATGATATTTGCATCATCTCTTGGAGCCTTGTATGCAGTTATTACCGTTGTGATACCGAACAAAGCCTTTTTATCGGCACTAATGACAAGAATTATAGTATCAACACTAATGACATTGATTGCCTTCAAAATAAGAACTGTTTCTGAGTTCATGCGTCGATGGGGAATGATGCTTCTGTCAGCTTTTTTACTTGCCGGGTGTACGTATGCCCTGTCAAGCTTTATGGATGGTGGAGCAGTTTCCCGGGCTGGTTTTATGTATATCAGTCCTCAAGGGATACTTAAGGCATTTTTGTTTTCAGCAGGACTTTGCATTGTCCTGGTCAGACCCATTGGAAGGATTCTATCTGGAAAGGCCTTTAAGGAGGGTTCAATAATCCCGGTATACCTGAGAGTCGGGGATAAATCTGTTCGCTTTCACGCATTGATTGATACAGGAAATTCACTGATTGATCCCATAACAGGTTATCCGGTTATGGTGGTAGAGGTCGATTCTGTAAAAGCTATTTTACCTGATGAGGTTTATGAATCAGTAATATCAAACAATATGAGATTGTACTCCGGTAATGAAGAGAGCTCCTGGTTTAAAAGATTTCACCTTATTCCCTTTAAATCTATAGGAAAGGAAAATGGTATGTTAACAGGATTTAGACCGGATAATATCCGGATCGGACAAGAGGGGTCACTTAAGGAGATTAATGATGTGATAGTAGGAATATGCGGCATGAAACTATCGGGCAGTGACAAATACTCTGCACTTGTAGGGCCGGCTATGCTTTCAAAAATTTAGCGCCATGAGGGCAAAACAGCGATTTTTTAATTATGCAGAAAATGAAGGGAGAAATGATATGTTAAACAAGATGTTGGGATTTATTATTACAATGGTTAAGAATCAAAACCAAACTTCTGACAACGAGATTTTTTATATTGGCGGCAATGAGATACTGCCACCGCCGCTGCAGGCGAATGAGGAAGCTGTACTATTAAACAGGCTGGAGATCGGGGATATGTCGGTAAAGCGAACACTTATCGAACGAAATTTAAGGCTTGTAGTTTATATAGCCCGGAAATTCGAAAATACAGGAGTAGATATTGAGGACCTGACATCTATAGGAACTATAGGACTAATTAAGGCTATTAATACATATAACCCCGGAAGAAATATAAAACTTGCTACTTATGCCTCACGATGCATTGAAAATGAAATCTTGATGTATCTTAGAAAAAACAGCAGATCAAAAAGTGAGGTGTCATTTGAAGAACCATTAAATGTTGACTGGGACGGAAATGAGCTTCTTCTTTCGGACATTTTAGGAACCGACAGCGATATCATCCAAAGAAATCTTGAGGAAGAAACAGACAAGAAACTTTTGGTAACTGCGATGAATAAACTTAGCGGCAGAGAGAAGAAAATTATGGAATTGAGATTCGGGTTAAACAATCATTTGGAAAAGACCCAAAAGGAAGTGGCTGATATGCTTGGAATATCACAATCTTACATTTCCAGACTGGAAAAAAGAATTTTAGGACGTCTGAAAAGAGAAATATGCAGGATGCTCTAACTCGCTTGTCAAGGCCTTATTAAAATATTTTCATCTGAAAAATCAGAATAAATAACACCCTCTCAGATAAGACTGTTATTTGTACAGATAAGATGACAGTCAGAAAGAGGTGTGTTGATTTTTATGAACAAAGTAGAGATTTGCGGTGTCAATACATCAAAGCTGCCCCTGCTATCAGGAAGTAAAATGAATGAGCTTATGAAAAAAATAAAGAAAGGTGATAAAAGTGCCAGGGAAGAATTCATACAAGGAAATTTAAGATTGGTTTTAAGCGTCATTCAAAGATTCGGAAACAGAGGGGAGAATGCGGATGATCTTTTTCAGGTGGGTTGCATCGGGCTTATCAAAGCAATTGATAATTTTGACGTAACACAGAATGTAAAGTTTTCAACTTATGCAGTGCCTATGATAATAGGTGAGATAAGAAGATATTTAAGGGATAATAATCCGATACGCGTCAGCCGTTCTTTAAAGGATATAGCGTATAAGGCCTTACAGGCAAGGGAGAAGATAATTGGAAAAGAGTCACGTGAGCCTAATATTACTGATATATCAAAAGAGCTAGGAGTTCCGAAGGAACATGTAGTAATGGCCCTGGACGCCATACAGGAACCTATTTCGCTGTTTGAATCAGTATACCATGACGGCGGTGACGCAATTTTTGTACTGGACCAGGTTAAAGATGAAAAAAATAATGACGACAAATGGCTTGAAAGTATTTCTATAAATGAGGCTATGAGCAAGCTCAGTGAAAGGGAGAAAAGAATAGTTGATTTACGTTTCTTTCAGGGACGAACTCAGATGGAGGTTGCCGAAGAAATCGGGATATCCCAGGCCCAGGTTTCAAGACTGGAAAAGTCGGCCTTAAAGCATATGCAGAAATATGTATAAATGATATAATAAGAACCCCACCCATTTACGCAATTTAAAATTACGAATGGGTACCCGGGAACCTTGTTATATCACAATAGTTACTACCACAACAATTATGATATAATAAAATGAGGGTAAACCCTCATTTTTTTATTTTATGTCGCTTAACTGTTATGAGGAATGTAAGCGCGTATGTATGTTCCGGAATTCTGACGAAAATACTTGTTATATTACGTGGCTGGGTGTTCAAATCTAAAAGAGCATAAAAGTAAATAGGAAAATATGACGATAGATTTAATAGTACTAAAAATATATAATTGTAAGGAGAAAACTTATGAAATGCCCTTACTGTTCCTTTGATGAAGATAAAGTTATTGATTCAAGGCCTACCGATGAAGGAGCCACAATAAGACGCAGGAGAGAATGTTTAAGCTGTCGTAAGCGCTATACCACTTATGAAAAGGTGGAAAATATGCCAATTATGGTTATTAAGAAGGATGGTTCGCGCCAGACCTATGACAGGGATAAAGTACGAAAGGGAATTCTTCGTGCCTGTGAGAAAAGATCTGTATCAATAAATCAGATTGAAAAAATTCTGGATGCCATTGAAGGACAAATAAACAATTCTCTTGAGCGCGAAGTTACCAGTGAGTTTATAGGGGAGCTGGTGATGGAGAAGCTCAGAGAGCTTGATGAGGTGGCATATGTCAGATTTGCATCTGTATACCGCCAATTCAAGGATATCAATACATTTATGAACGAGCTGAATAAACTTTTACATGAAAAATAACTGGAGGTTTGCTCTTGGATAATATCGGCATCAAGAAAATTAATGATATTGTTAAAAGCACATTAAACGTAATTGAAGAGAGCAAAGGTGCGATATTTGAGATATCGGAGAGCGCCAGAAAAGAAGTATATAATTTAAAGGATGAGCTGCAGTATTTGAAAGCGGAAGCATCATCGATTATGAATGAATGCCAGAAGCTTGAACTGAAAGTAGTTAAAAGCCGACGAAGACTGGCAAACATTAATCGCAATTTTGATAAGTATTCCGAAGAGGATATGAAGCAGGCATATAAAGAAACAAATGACCTGATGGTAGAACTGGCTGTGTGCCGGGAGCGGGAGAAACATATAATATTAAGGCGTAATGATGTTGAAAGACGGCTAAAAAGTGCGGTAGAAACTGTTGGAAAGGCAGAAAAACTGGTAGCACAGGTTGGTACGGTATTAAGCTATCTTTCGGGTGATCTTCAGAAGCTGGATGAACACTTTGAGAATGCAGAAAGCAAAAGACTAATAGCTATACGTATAATAAAAGCACAGGAAAATGAACGCAGGCGTATAGCACGGGAGATCCATGACGGGCCTGCTCAGGCGATGAGTAATGTTGTGCTGAAGGCGGAAATCTGCGAGAAGATGGCCGGAATCGATATGGATAAAACCATAGATGAATTAAGAAGCCTTAAAGATGTTGTTCGCTCATGCTTAAAGGATGTCAGAAGGATAATATATGACTTAAGGCCAATGTCTATAGACGATTTGGGGCTAAGGACCACATTGCAGAAATATATAGAAAGCTTTCAAAATGAGCATTCTATAAGAATTGATCTGAAGATTAAAGGCAACGACAGCCGTATTAAAGACAGTAATATTGCATTAGCGATTTTCAGAGTAGTGCAGGAGGCCCTTAATAATACATATAAACATGCAAATGCAACATTTGTCAGTGTACAGCTGGAATGCGCTGAAAAATCTATATTGCTGAGAATTAAGGATGACGGTGACGGCTTTGACACCAGTTCTTTACAGGGTATAAGCAGAGATGACGATGGTGGATTTGGTATTATCGGAATGAAAGAGAGAATTGAACTATTAGAAGGAAGCTTTTCAATTAGTTCAGAGATTAATGCAGGCACTACAGTTAAGGTAAAATTGCCTTATGAAATCCAGGGAGGTATTATATGACCGATTATATTAAGGTTATGATTGCGGAAGATCATTCAATGATAAGAGACGGACTTAAACAGCTGCTTGAGTTAGAAGACGATATAAAGGTCATTGCTGCGTGTTCTGACGGAAAAACAGCAATTGAAAAATACAAGGAAGTAAAGCCGGACGTTATTCTAATGGATATTAATATGCAGGTTCTAAACGGTCTTGAGGCTTTGGAGCAGATAAAAGTTTATGATAACGGTGTAAAGGCTGTTATGCTCACCATACATCAGGACAGGGAGTATTTGTTAAGGGCTTTGGAGCTGGGTGCACTGGGTTACATACTAAAGGATGCGGAAGCAAGTGCTCTTATTGAAGCCATAAGAAGTGTCAATAATAACCAAACCTATATACAGCCTGTCATGGCAAGGGAGCTGGTTAATGAGTATAAGAGAATTAAAAGTGGTGAGGATGATCCCAAAAAACGCCTGACTGAAAGAGAAATCGACGTTTTGAAGCTGCTTGCAAAGGGAATGCTAAATAAAGAGATTGCTAATGCTCTTTTTATAAGCGAAAAAACGGTTAAAAACCATATATCAAGCATATTCCGCAAGCTTAATGTTCAGGACAGAACCCAGGCCGCTGTTTATGCTATCAAAAATAAAATTGTCGAGTAATAGGTCATAAGCCCTAGCTTTTGAATCTGCAAGTCCCCCCAAAAATGTTATATCCTCATTTATTCCTTCAGATGAAAGAATTATTACCATTGAGGATGCTGCCGAATTGCAGTTAAAACAGGATCATATTGTCAGATTGGAAACCCGTCCTCCAAATGTAGAAGGAAAGGGTGCAGTATCAATCCGTGATTTAGTCAGAAATTCACTGCGTATGCGTCCCGACCGTATTGTTGTTGGCGAAGTCAGATCAGGTGAAGCATTGGACATGCTTCAGGCAATGAATACCGGCCACGACGGATCGTTAACTACTGCCCATGCCAATTCACCCAGAGATATTCTTTCACGTCTTGAGACCATGGTTCTGATGTCCGGAATGGACCTGCCAGTAAAGGCTATTCGGGAACAAATATCATCAGCCATTGATCTGATTGTCCAGCAGACCCGACTTAAAGACGGAACCAGAAAAATAACTTATATAACTGAGGTTTCAGGAATGGAGGGTGAGGTCATAACTCTTCAGGATATATTTGTCTATAAGGAAGAAGGCCGCGACAGTACGGGTCGCTTAACGGGCAGATTGGCACCTACTGGACTTAAACCCGGTTTTATGGATAAACTGGCTAAAACGAGCGTTGTTCTTCCCACTGATTTGTTTGCCGCAAAATGATTGGAGAGTGGTAAAAATGGTATTTCCGGGTTTACTGATATTATTGATTTTAGTGATTTCATTGAGTGTTCTATTTTATCAGTTATTGTGCTGTCTCTTTAATAAGAATAATTACATAAGCCGGTTAGATGCATATACAAATCAGGTTGATGCAGTTAAGGATGAAAAGGTTAAAAAACAGCAGGAGAATTATTGGCAGGGATTGGGGCTGCTTGCCAAAAGTATTGAAAAAACAGGGTTTTTTGCAAATTATAAAAACAAAATAAGATTGAAATTAACAAATGCCAATATCCTGATGAAGGCTGAGGAGTTTTTGTCTATATGTTTAATTCTGTTTTCCACATCAGGCCTTTTGGGGACATTACTATTCAAAAACTTTTTTATGACTCTTATCATGGCCGTTATAGGATGGCTTGCACCCCTGTTTATATTAAACCGTAAAATAAGTAAAAGATTAAAAACAATTAATAGTCAGTTAGGGGATACTCTAGCAGTATTATCAAACTCTTTAAAAGCTGGTCATAGCTTTTTTCAGGCTGTTGACTCAGTCAGCCGCGAGCTTACAGGTCCTGTGGCCGATGAGTTTGCAAAGCTTCAAAAAGAAATCAGCCTTGGTGTAAATACAGAAACAGCTCTTGAAAACATGGCCGGTCGTGTAGGCAGCGATGATTTGGAGCTGATGGTTACGGCTGTTTTAATACAAAGGCAAATAGGCGGGAATCTGGCTGAAATACTTGATAACATATCCGAAACAATTCGCCAGCGAATCAGAGCAAAAGGTGAGATCAGGGCGTTAACAGCACAAGGCCGGATGTCAGGCTGGATTATCGCACTGCTGCCGTTCTTCTTAGCTGTTGTGATAAGCATGATAAGCCCTGAACATATTAGAACATTAATAACAAACCCATTAGGGATATTTATGATAATAACTGCTTTGCTTATGGAACTGTTAGGAATTGTTTTCATCAGAAAAATTATTAATGTTGAGGTTTAGGAGGCTTACAATGGGAATAATTATATTTTTATTGTTCATTTCGCTGTCCTGTCTTTTATATAATGTTCTTACTTTAGATGATGGTTCAAAAACAGGTATTACACAACGGCTTAATTATATTAAGAACCGGGCAACAGATAATATGCCGGAAGATGAACTCAGTACATCATTTAAAGAGCGGGTTGTTAAGCCAGTGCTGGAAGGGGCAGGCAAGGCTGTGCTCAGGCTTGCTCCAAAAGAGATGATTGCGAGCTTGGAGAATAAAATAATAATGGCAGGAAAGCCCTACCATTGGGGAGTAAAGAACTGGCTTGGAATACAAGCCTTCATGATTCTGGGACTTCCGGTATTGATTCTGCTCTTTTATATTCAATTCAGAATGGATGCCAGTAGTCTTCTTTTAATTATATGTGCATCGGTTATTATAGGAATGTTATTTCCCAATATGATGCTTAACAGCAAAATCCGTAAACGACAGTCCGAAGTAACCAGAAGTCTGCCCGATATAATGGATCTTCTTACTGTTAGTGTTGAAGCAGGCTTAACCTTTGATTCAGCGCTGGCAAAGGTAGCGGAAAAAATGCCGGGATCACTGGCCCGGGAATTTGAAACAGTACTTCAGGAAATAAAGGTTGGTAAAACAAAAAAAGAAGCCTTATACCAGATGGCAGACCGTATCGGAGTTCAGGATCTGCGCAGTTTTGTTAGCGCTATTGTACAAGCTGACCAGTTAGGTGTAAGTTTAGGAAGGGTACTTAGATTACAAGCCGAACAGATTCGTCAGAACAGAAAGCAGCGGATCTCAGAAAAGGCTATGAAGGCTCCGATAAAGATGCTGATTCCAATGGTTGTTTTCATATTTCCTACTATATTTATAGTTCTGTTAGGTCCGGTTGTAATAAACCTTATTGATATGTTTGCAAAATGATAAAATGATTGCTTCCCGGAAGGTCATTTCATGAACTGAAACCGTTTCA
>JAAYTR010000058.1 GCA_012523685.1 Clostridiaceae bacterium
GAAGAATATGAGTATACCCGTAATATATTCTATGATTTTACCAACTTACCTCAAGACTCCTATTTTTACTCATCAAACAGACAAGATTTTAATAATGGATTTATTTATCAGAGTCCCGGAGTGGCAATGCATTTTCATTACACTGACAAAATCACGGGGGTTGATGAGTTTCTTAAACAGTATAAGCTGATTACTGATGAAGAATACAGAAATAAAGATGCCGCTAATATCCCCGATTCTATAAAGCTTGATACGATTGGCAAATACAGGGCTGTTCACGCTACCATAAACTATGAAGATGTTAAGGGATATTCTCAAAACGAACATTATTTCATACCCCTTTCTACACCTGTGCCTCATTATGGAACAGCTTATTTATTGCTCATCGTATCTAATGATGTTCAGGTCCAAGGAGACATTACGATAGATGAAATGCCCAAAATATATGATCAATGGCTGGCTGAATGTCTGGAAACTACCGAAGGCTGGGTCAATGAGATAATGCAGTTTAATTATACAGTACGGGCAGATGAATATATAGAAGGGCCTATCAGCGATGAGTGGTCGCAACCCGATAACGAGCCAGCCCCTGTTGAAGGGCCCACAACCGAAGTAACCCCCGAACCCAACGATTCACAAACCGATGAAGACAGCGCTCCTGTCGAAGAACCCGAAGATAATGCACCGGGTAAGGAGCCGGAATCGGAAAAAAGCCCCAGCCAACATGAGGGAAATGACAATAAAACTGATAACTCTGATGAAGAAAGAAAATCAGAAAGCAGTCCGGACGGTTATGCCGACCCTCTTGACGCAGCTATTATCACAATCATTTCAATTCTGATATCTATTTTGTTTGGCGGAGCTGGCGGGTCTGTTCCAAACGCCCCTGTCGGAGCCGGCGGAACACCTGCACCTTCACCTTCGGGCAACGATTTTGGTAAGTGGATACACTTTGACGATGAAGGAGATATTGAAGCAACTGACCCAATCAGCGGAGAAAAACGTAATTTTGTACATAACGGTGACGGCACCTATACAGACCCTGTCAGTGGTGCAACCTACACTCCCGAGGAGCTCTCGCGGCAGATGAACCATCGTGAAGAAAATGCCCAAACCATACGTCAGGACGAAGAACAGTTTAAGAAAAACATTGACAAGGATTCCAAGCGTAACGAAGAGTTAAGTAATGACAGCAAAAAACTTGCGGAAGATTTACAGCGGATGAGAGAGGAACGAGCTCACAGAGAAAAGGTTGAGCGAATAGCCACAAATCTTGGCATGAGTGGTGCCAGCGAAAAGGAAGTCAAAGAGGAACTGGCCCGTCGTATGGAAAGAGATGAAGAATTCAGGCAAAAAATGTATGATTATGCCGATAGGCTGGATATGGCTGTCGATGCCCTGGAAACAACAGTTGATATCGCCGATTATGCCATGTCAGCAGGCGAGTCTCTTGGAGGCGCTGCAGGCAAGGCTGTCTCGGCTACATACAAGGGAATTAAGAATACCGTATCCACCGTGGCAGAAAAGGGACTTAGCACAGGCTCAGTTATTGAGGGCGTAATTAAAGGTGGTACCGAGGCTGCAACAACCTTGATGGACTCGGGTATTGCCAAGGCTGGAGTCACTATCGGGGGTACAGTAGCAGGAGAAGTAGCAGGTGCGGTAAACGACGGCACTGACATTGGAGATGCCATAAAGGATGGACTCATATCGGGTTCGGGCAATGCTGCAATAGGGGCTGTAGGAGACGCGATTGGTGAAGCGGTCGAAGGCGGTGGACTACTTAATAAAGCAGCTGAAACTGCCGGGAAGATTGCCGAAACTGCCTATGGCAAGGAAATTGTCGATCCGATGCTTGATAAATTAGCAAATAAGGATGATCAATAGGATATTAAAACGGAGGTTTAATATGCCAAATATATAGTCTTAGGATAACACACTTAAACGTAAAAAACTGATACCTTAGAAAGACTCATTGTATCAATCTGCGGTATCAGTTATGGTGCCGATGGCCGGACTCGAACCGGCACGGTGTTGCCACCGGTGGATTTTGAGTCCACTACGTCTGCCAATTCCATCACATCGGCATAATGCTTTTTTATATTAGCACAGGGCTTGTATAAAATCAAGTATTGCGTTTCATTCGTTTGTGTCAAGCAATCGTGGGCAATTTATTTATTTTTCCAATAGTAAGAATATACCAGTGTTCTAATGGACTATATTTAACCTTGTTTACCGCATTTATTCCACGGTCCCCTTGATAATGAGCCTCTATCAGCA
>JAAYTR010000059.1 GCA_012523685.1 Clostridiaceae bacterium
AAGGCTCTTTGCATAGTATTTGGATTAACCGAAGCATCCTGAGCCAGATCACGAACTGAGGGCAATTTAGCACCAGGCGGATATTGACCTGAAAATATCCTTAATTCGATTTGCTCAATGAGTTGGGTATATATTGGTCTATCGGATTTTAAATCCCAAGGCATTTTATCACTCCTTCTGTACTATTGTATTAAGTGCTTAATACAATAGTACAGCAATAAATCCATAAAGTCAAGCTTTTTTATTACAATTGTTCTTTCTTTTTTTATTGAATTAATGTATTATAATGATAACGTATACATTTAGATATAATTAAAAGCGAAAGAGTGGATATTTATGTCACATAATAAGGTTGTTAATGGTAATAAAATGCCCAGCTCAAAGGAAGTAGCATTGCTTGCGCAGGTATCTCAGGCAACGGTCTCAAGAGTGTTCAGCGGCCAGACTAATATCAGGGAACAGACTCGCCTTAGGGTTCTGGAAGCAGCAGAAAAACTCGGTTACCGGCCAAATGCCATTGCAAGAGGATTAACTTTGAACCGCTCTAATCTCATTGCAATTGTATCAATAAATGTCGTTAACCCTCACTATAACGTAATGATCAACAAGGTGGCGGATCGTATTCAAAAGCTTGCGAGAGAACCTCTTTATTTCGTTTGTTCAGAGGAGAAAAAGCTGGATGAAATTATTTCGCAGGTGCTGCAATACCGTGTCGATGGTATCATCGTTCTATCAGCAGCAGTATCGACACAAATGGCTGCAGAATGTGAAAAGATTCAGATACCGGTCGTAGTTTTTAACAAATATACTGTTAATAATAATATTATGACTGTATGCTCGGATAATGTTAAAGCAGGCTGGATGGCAGCCAACTATTTTCATAGCAAAGGTTACCGCAACTATGCATTTATTGGTTCAAATACCTTTTTAGGAACCAGTAAAGACCGTTTGCGAGGTTTTAAGGATGCATTGTTTGAAAAAGGGATAGAAAAATGTGAGGTTCAAATGGTTCCCTATACATACGAGGCAGGCGGCCAGGCTATCAGGGAGATATTAAGCGAAGAGAAAAAGATTGATGCAGTGTTCTGTGCCGGTGACATGCTAGCGCTGGGAGCTATGGATACAATAAAATATGAATACGGTTTAAAAATTCCTGAAGATATTGCTGTTATTGGGTTTGATAATATTGATGCCGCTTCATGGCCACCGTATTCTCTCACCACCTTTGAACAACAAATAGATAAAATGCTGGATACAACCTTTAATTACCTGTCTAAAAAACTTAATGGTGAGGCTATAAGTGAGGGAGTAGAGCTATTTGAGTGCAAAATTGTCGAAAGAAGCAGTGTTTTATGACGCCTTTTTGTAAACTATAACAAGAATCTGTCAATTTTATATTGACAAATCAGAAAAATCATAATAAACTAGTCTTACAATAATTTATGCGTATTCATTCCCATGAAACTATTAAATATTATTTGCTGTTTATCTGCAAATTTTTATTTTTTTCAATCAAATGAATACGTATACACAAAGTGAACATGGACGGAAATGAGGAGTTTTTGACCGGTCGTAAATAGTTCATGCTTTGTAAGAAATATAGAAAAAATGTTTGTATATTTGGGGAACTAACATAGTTTGTATATTAGGGGGGAGATCCTGTAGAAGCTGTTCGAAGAATAACTGGAGGCCTTGGTGTTGACGAGGCTTGTGAGTAATCGGGTGCTAAAGGAACTTTCAATCAAATGTTCAGAATGATGCGGAAGGGTGGCAGGGTAGATTTACCTGGTGTTGCCACAATGATGTGATCTAATAATTTTCCTTTAAGTATGTAACTTATAACGAAATAGCAATATTTAGCTCGAGGGCTAATCCTGATGTAAGCCGGAAGGTTATCAACCTCATGGCTACGGGGCGCAGCTCTATGTCAAAGACTTAATAACTCATCAATTTCCATATGATCAGTTTGCAGATGCTCTTGATACTTTTGTTAGAAGAAAGAGAATGCTGTCAAAGTTGTAATTTTCCCCAATGGATAATTGGTTTGTACTTAATCAGAATTAAGGGGCATCACCTTTAATTAATAAAAATTTTGGAGGGTAAATATGAAAAAGATTATTACAATGCTCTTATTGGTCGCTATGGTGCTTTCTTTAGTTGCTTGCGGAAGCACACCTGCGGCTCCAAGTCAATCAGCAAATCCACAACCCAGTACCGGAGCCAGTGAAACTCCTGGAACCGAAGAAAGAATTGAGCACGGGGAATTGAACATTAAGTACCCGGCTATTATTGATGTAGACGAAAACATATACGCTAAAAAGAAATATAAAATAGCTTATGCAAACTGGAATGATGAAAATTCAATTTCAATTATAGTACGTGATTCCGTTGTGGACGCTTGTAATTATTATGGTGTTGAATTAATGGTGTTTGACAACAAGCAGGATCCGGCACAAGCCATGGCTAATGCTGACAACGCTATTCAAGCCGGTGTAGATTATTATCTAAACTTTAATCAGGATGAATCCATTAACGCAGCTATCGCTCAGAAACTCGAGGACAATGGTATTCCTATGATTTCTATTCAGACCAAGGCAAGAGACGGCATTGATCCTGAGTATCATGTTAATAACGAGAGAATTGGCTCGATTTGCGGCGAATTGCTTGCTAATGCTGCAAAAGAAGCATGGCCTAATGAGAAGCCTATACTCTTTATTGCCGGGCATCCTGAATCAGGTGTAAACTTTATTACCCGTGCTAACAGTGCTATTGCCGGTGTTAAATCTATAATGCCTGATGTTGAAGTATTTGAAATCAGTACCGATGGCAGTCCTGAAGTAACCCGCCAAAAAACAGCTGACTTCTTAACTGCTCATCCCGAAGGAAAAATAATGATGTGGTGCCATATAGACCAGAACACAATGGGTATGCTGGCATCTGTAAGAGCAGCAGGCCGTGAAGATGATGTAATAATTACTTCCTTTGGAGCTAACCCTGTAGTATTTACAGAGCTTCAGAATCCTGATTCACCTATTATTGGTACAGTCGCACAGTTCTCCGAGAGATTTGGATGGGATCTGCTCCCGATGGTACTTAAGCACCTCAATGACGGAGTGAAGCCTCCTATTAAGACAATGCCTCCTCTGGATATTATTACAAAGGAAAACTTGAGCACCTACTATCCTGATTTTAAATAAATGTTGTTGGAAAGTGGTTTTGGAAACTTACATTCCGAAACCACTTTCCTTCCAAAAAGAGATTATTTTTATTGGCTAGAAGGGGTGAAACAGACTATGAATAATGAATATATTTTATCAGCGGAAGGCATAAATAAATCCTTTGGTGAAGCCCATGTTTTAAAAAACGCAAGCTTTACCTTGAAGAAAGGTGAAATTCATGGTCTTATGGGCGAAAATGGCGCCGGCAAATCTACACTGATAAAAATCTTATCAGGAGACTATTCCCGTGACAGCGGTACAGTAACACTTGATGGAAAACCGGTTGTATTTAACTCCCCAAAGGATGCTATTGATTTGGGTATTCGTGTTATCCATCAAGAGATAAGTGTTGTAAAACCGCTTTCAGTTGCAGAGAATATTTTTCTCGGGAATCTTCCCAGAAAATCCAATGGTATGGTTAATTGGGATCAACTTAATAAACAGGCCAAGGAAGTACTTGAAAGTTTAGGTGAGGACATACCGGTAAAAACCAAAGTCGGGCTTTTACCAATTGCTGAACAGCAAATTGTCGAGATAGCGAAAGCGCTAAGCGTAAGTCCGAAGGTTCTTATTATGGATGAACCTACTGCAGCGCTAAATGACCAGGAAACATCCAAGTTGTTTAGTTTGTTGAAAAAGTTAAGAGATAAAGGGGTCTCGATTATTTATATCACACACCGATTCTCAGAGGTTTATGAATTAACTGACAGAATAACTGTTATGCGTGACGGAGAAACTGTTGCAACTCTTGAAACTAAAGAAGTTAACGATGATAAATTAGTCAAGCTAATGGTTGGGGAAGAAAAGAACGCTGTGTTTGCTCATAAGAAGATACAAAAGGGCGACAGAATATTTTCAGTGGAAAACCTTAATGTTGAAGGTATGTTAAACGATGTGAGTTTTCATGTCAATAAGGGTGAAATAGTTGTAATTTTCGGATTGTTCGGGGCAGGGCAAAATGAGCTTTGTCGTGCAATTTTTGGAGATATTAAAATTGATAGTGGAGACATTTATATTCATAATGAAAAAGTTTCAATACATTCAGTCAAGGACGCTATAGATTCCGGAATAGGCTTTGTTTCAGATGACCGTAAGAATGAAGGAATAATACCTCTGCAGACTGTAAAAGAAAACATAAGTCTTGCAGCACTTCCTAAGAAACTTATGGCGAAATTTGGTTTGATAAAGAGAGAAAAGGAAAGGGAATTATCACAGAAATACTTTGATGCTCTTAATGTCAATTGCTCAGGAATAGAACAGAAAATAGGATCTCTGAGCGGCGGGAATCAACAGAAATGTGTTATTAGCCGATGGTTGGCCAATGATGCAAAAATTCTTTTACTGAACATGCCTACCAGAGGGGTGGACGTGGCAGCCCGCACAGAAATATATCGTGAGTTAGAGGCTTTATGTGAACGCGGAGTGGCGGTTATTGTGGTATCACTGGAAATGCCTGAAGTGTTAAGTATTTCTGATCGGATATATGTAATGCATGAAAAGAGAATTGTTGGTGAGTTATCACGTGATGAGGCAACTCAGGAAAAACTGATGAGTTACGCTTTGGGAATAGTATCTTAAGCAATATAGGAATTAGCCGTAAACTAAAGGAGGTTTTAAAATGCAAAATGAGCAAGCCCTTGATATGCTGGAGTTAAAAAAACAACGTATCAGAAAATTTCAGCAGATGGTTTTAGACTCATGTTTAGTTATATTTACACTTGCGATGTCAATTTATTTTACCTTTGCATCACCATATTTTCTTTCAATAAAGAATTTTATGAATATTTTATCCTCGGTATCTATCGTGGGAATCATTGCAACAGGAATGACCCTTGTTATGATTACAAAGGGGATAGATTTGTCAGTTGGATCAATTATTGCTGTGTCAGGTTGCGTCACAGCCCTGATGATTGAAAAATATAAGCTTCCATGGTGGGTTGCAATATTAGCTGCTTTAATTGCTGGGCTATTAATAGGTCTTACAAATGGTGTTTTGATTACAAAGTTCAGAGTTGTTCCGTTTATAGCCACATTAGGTATGATGAATGTTATTCGGGGGTTTGCATTTATTATCACCAACGGACAAGCCATATATACTTCAAGCCCGCAGGTGGCTTTCTTTGGAGCAGGTAAAATTTTTAATATTATACCGATTCCCGGCTTAATAATGATGGTGATTTTTGTAATCGTATGGTTTGTAAGTAAATATACGATTTTTGGGCGTTATGTGTTTAGTATTGGAGGCAATAGTGCCGCAAGCCGTTTGGCAGGTATAAATGTAAAAAAAGTTACTTTGATATTGTACACATTAACCGGTGCACTGTCTGCACTGTCAGGTCTTGTTATGACCGGACTTGCTGCGACGGCAATGCCTTCTGCAGGTGACGGCTACAACCTTGATGTTATTACTGCCGTATATCTTGGTGGAAACAGTAGTGAAGGCGGAGAAGGATCAGTCTGGAGAACTCTCTTAGGCGTACTGATAATTGGCATTCTTAATAATGGCATGGCACTCTTGAGCATTCAATCATACTGGCAGACAGCTGCCAAAGGATTGCTGCTGGTAGTTGCAGTAATATTTGATGTACTGAGAAGAAAATAGAATAACACATGAGAGTTAAAAAAACAGTAAGGCGTATTACTGGAAATTATTCAGTCTAAACCATATAAAAAATAATAAAAGGAGAATTTCAAATGAAAAGTATCCGTGATGATTTTAGAATCAAACGTTTGAAAGATAAAATGCGTGAATACAATGTGGATTACTTAATTCTGCGCTTGCCTGAAAATGTGCTGTATTCAACAGGCTATTGGCCGATATTTGGTGCATCAATGGCAGTGGTACCTTACGATGGTGAGCCGACTATTTTCTACATTGAAGGTGAGGATGACTTTGCCGAGGAGTCCTGGGTAGAAGATCTCCGTTCATATGTTTATTTTGGTATGGAGGAAATGATAAATCCCAACAGGAATTTTTCACGTATGCTAAAAGAGCTATGGAAGGAAAAAGGCTATAACAAAAAAGGGGTAATTGGTTATGAAGGTGGATTTGAGTTTATAGCCACCCAGAATATTTCCTGTGAAGCACGTATTCCGGGTGAGCCTGGTATGAAAATGCTCAAAGAAGTTTTTCCTGATGCAACTTTCGTTGATGCGTTCAATCTTCTGAGAGAAGCCAGAACTGTTAAATCAAAAATAGAGATTGAATTAATGAGACGTGCGTGTGAAGTTACCTGTATGGGCTATGCTGCTGCCAGAGAGGTAGTGGTGCCCGGGGTTAAGGACTGCGAAGTCTCTGCTGCAGTTGAGGCGGCTATCAGATCTAAAGGAGTAGGCTATAAAGGAGCAAGAAGAGCCAGGGGATATGCATTTGCATTGTCAGGAGAAAAGTCCTCCATGCATCGTAACCCGTATTTCGTAACAAGTGACAGAGTGATGAAAGAAGGCGACACTACTCTTATTGAACTGGATGCATATGTTGACGGATATTTCTGCGACATGACAAGAACCATGGCAGCAGGTAAACCATCTCAAAAAGCACAGGAACTTTGGGGTATAGTGCATGAGGAACTCGAGGCCATGCTTAACATGATAAAGCCGGGCGTACATGTCAGAGATATGTGTCAGGTAGCTAAAGATATAGCGGCTAAATATGGATATAACCGTAAAGAAAATTTTGTTCACCAGCCAGGTCACGGAATTGGACTGCAATTCCATGAACCACCTTCAGTTCATCTTTTGAGTGATGAAGTGCTTGAAGAAGGAATGGTTCTTTCACTGGAACCTCATTTATATATTCCCGGATGGGGAGGAATGAGAATGGAAGAGAATGTGGTGGTTACACAAAACGGATACGAATTATTAACAATATTCCCAAGAAATCTATAGCACGAGTAGAGGTAGGCCTCCGCCTGTCAGGTGGAGGTCTGCCTCTATTCTTAATAATGTATCAGATTAAATGGTTCCCGCTCCTGTGTGTATGAGATTTTATATAAACCAGGCATAAAAATAATTATATTACAGTTTGATTTCATTTGCTTAAATTTTGAAAAGATATGCAAGTTTCTCCTTGGTATGGACATTCTATATTGGAAAACAATCCAAGGAGGAGATGTATAATGATAAAAAAAACAGTAGTTTCACTTTTAAGTATTTCGCTGCTTGCGACAATAACTGTTGCATTGCTAAGTCCCAGTTCGGTTATGGCTGTGGTGGGGCTGACGGGCTCCCAGGGAGGGTTTTTTGAAAAAGTAGAAACCCGTACACTGAATACTATTAAAGAAGGTCTTGATAAACTGGCGAAAAAGATGGATAAAAGCGACAAGCTATCATATGTTTCTGATGATGGAATTGCTAATGTAACGGCGAAAAAAGACAGCAAGGAAATGTTGGTGATTATATATATTGATGGCAGCAAATTGCCTGAAGCCACCTGCAAGAACTACAGTAAGGTAAATGACCTGGCGAAAGAATACCTGAAACCGGTTTTAGAAGAAAAACAGACTATGGGACTATGCTCACTTTTCTTTAGTGATGCCTATGATGAATATAAAAAAGGTATAACAAGAATTGAACTTGTCAAAAAACAGGAGGGTATTACCATTGAATGTTTTGGTGATACAAGTTCCGGTAAGTTAAGTGTAAACATAAAGAGTACTTTACCTGAAAAAACTACTTTTCTGGATAGAATAAAAAATATGTTGTTGTCTAAATGAATACAGATATAGTTTAGAATGAAATTGCTGAATACTAAAAGAAAGCAGCCGTAAAGCTGCTTTCTTTGTATTTAATATTTGAATCATTATTAATCAGACACTCTCGATTTCGGGTGGGTATACTAATCCCCATTC
>JAAYTR010000060.1 GCA_012523685.1 Clostridiaceae bacterium
AAAAAAGGTAAAGTTAGTGCTGTAGGGGTTCCATCAACTAATACAATAATACGTCCGGTAAGCATTAGTGCAGCAGCAACATCTGGCCTTTCAGTGCTGCCAAGTGTATCAAAAAGTGAGTAAGGAGAATCCTGAATAAGTTCACCTATAATACCCGATGCAAGAACACCATCGAAACTGATGTTTCTTAGCCTTTTAAGCAATTCATTAAGAATTTGTTTGTTTACTATGTTCTCCAGATAACAAATGCATACATCAGTTTTAGATTGCACACCCAATACTAATTTTTTAATTTTCAAATTAGGTGTTGGAAGCCTTCTTCGAATCAGGGACAAATTTACAAGAATCGGCTCTACAAAACCTTCTCTGGATCCCCTTTGAACCTTTTCATTTTCAGGCTCTGTTATAGATCTTGATTTCCAGCCCTTCGTACATATTACAAGTGCTTCGTCACTTCTATCCATCAATAATACGCTTTCACCGCGTATTATTCTCAGTACAAGTTCATCAACATCACTGATTTTTTCAGCATGGTTGGATAGAACCACCTGCTCCAGAATTACATCCATATTTCCTTCGAAGTTCTTTGGGAAGGTGCTTTGAATTATAGGCTGAAGAATGTTTCTATTAGCTGTTTCCACATCTACCATACCGTCGATATAAATGACGCAGAATCTGATCTTCCCCTGTTCCTGATTAGAAAAATATCTTACGGTAACAGTATCGTCCCCTTGAAAAAACTCCATAAAAAGACTTACATTATCCTCAAGGGATTTATTAAGTTTTTTCCGTGAATTTATACTTTCATTTATAAGTCTTTGCTTTTTCATTATGTCCTTTATATGTTCACCTGCTAACGTTAATTTACTTTTATTATTTATATATTGAGTTTCTTATTATTGCCTATGTACCTCAAAAATATAATTAATCTGTTGTTTATGCTAAAATAATACTAATAAGACATAAAACCGAGGTGCAAAATGAAAAGAGTGTTAATAATTGGAACCGGGGGCACAATAGCATCAAAAAAATACGATCTTGGTCTTAGACCTGAACTGAAAATTGAAGAAATAATAAAACACGTTAATATCCCAAAGGATATCTGCAGTCTTGAGGGCAAGACCATAATGAACATAGACAGCACCAATATGACCCCTGATAAATGGTTTGTTATTGCAAATCATATAAAACAGTATTATGAATTGTTTGATGGCTTTGTAATTACCCATGGTACTGATACAATGGCCTATACAGCTGCAGCCCTGACATATATTTTTCATAATCTGAACAAACCAATTATAATAACAGGCTCCCAGTACCCCATTACCGAATTTTATACCGATGGTATACAAAATCTTACCGAAGCAGTTTATTTTGCCATGGAAAACATAACCGGTGTTTTTATCTGCTTTGATGGAGATCTTATCGCAGGAACCAGAGCAACAAAAATAAAAACCAGATCATATGACGCATTTGAGAGTGTAAATTTTCCGGTAGTTGCAAATATTAAACACCATAAGGTTTTATATGACACCCGTATAAAGGATCAGTTCCTGCAAAAAGAAAACTTTAATCCCCTTGAGATTCGTACGAAATATAATGATCGCATTCTTGTTATAAAATTAATTCCCGGTATGCACGCTGATATATTCGATTTCATAAAAGAACATTATGATGGCGTTATAATAGAAAGCTTCGGCCTTGGGGGAATCCCCGACAATGAGCACAATATAGCCTTAAAGATTAATGAACTTATAGAGACTGGCATAGTTGTGGTACTTACAACCCAGTGCCTTGAGGAAGGTGTGGAATATGGTGTGTACGAAGTTGGAAGTCTGCTTCCCCGTGATAAAACAATTATTGCCGGTGATTTTAATACCGAAACTCTTGTTGCCAAAACTATGATTGCTATGGGTAATTTTAATACAATTGGAGATATTAAAAAATATATTGAGAAGCCATATACATATCTTCCTGGATAGAATTGGCTGGATTGTACATTGTATTTTGTATACTTGACAAGCAGAATTTATTTTGCTAACATTATATCGTTAAATAAATAACAATGCATTAATACAACAACAGGGGGACATTTTTATGTTTGATTTACACGGACGTGTAGCCGTCGTTACAGGCGCATCATCAGGTTTAGGACTCCAAATGGCAAAAGGCTTTGCAAAGCAGGGGGCGGACCTGGTTATTATGGCAAGAAGAATTGAAAGGCTTGAGAAAATCGCTGATGACATCAGAGCAATGGGTGTTAGATGTTTGCCATTACAATGTGACGTCACAGATACAGATGCAGTCAACAAAGCTGCTGAGGAAGCATTCAAATTTTACGGCCAAATTGATATCCTTGTCAATAATGCCGGTGCATCGAAAAATGCCGGTGTGCTTGATATGACTGATGAAGATTGGAAATTTACACTTGATGCAGATTTAACAAGCGTCTTTAAGGTTACCAGAGCATTTGCAAAATACATGGTTCAAAAGAAACACGGAAGAATAATAAATATTGCTTCTATATATGGACAAGTCGGTAATACAGCTATGGATACCGTTGCCTATCACTCTTCCAAAGGTGGCGTTATTAACTTTACCAGAGCTGTTGCTGCTGAATTGGCCAAGTATAACATTACCTGTAACACAATCAGCCCCGGCTATTTTGAAACTGAGCTAACCGCTGATACATTAAGAACAGAAGCCTTTACCAAATTCATGGAAGTATCTGTTCCTCTAGGCCGTTATGGTCGTGAAGGAGAACTGAACGCTGCCGCTGTTTTCCTGGCCAGTGATGAGGCTTCCTACATTACAGGACAAAATATAAAAGTGGATGGCGGATATACTTCTGTCTAAGTATTATTTACAAGAACAGTATCCTAAATAATGATATTTTTAAGCTTAAAGAGCGGGTTTCACATAATGAGGCCCGCTTTTTGCATGTCCGGTCGGGTTAAGGTGACATAATAAAGAACACTAGCTTATTTAATATCATATGATAAATTGGATAAGCTTTAGAAGGGAATGGACTTTTTGAACAATTATTATAACACTTACTCATCTCCTTATTATGCCGCTGGACCCATCTATGGACCCGGCAATAATACATATGATCCTTACAATTATTATCAGTACCCCTACGGTGTTGATATATCGGCATTTAACCCAAGGCCCATGTCCAACCAATATGGAAATCAAATTCAAATGACCGATTACGGGCCGGCGCCTTTTACGGTTAATATTGAGGAAGCAGCAAAGCAAAACACTAACTTCAGAACTGCTCTATGGACCGGAAATCATTTGCAGGTAACCTTAATGAGTATTAATGTAGGAGAGGACATAGGATTAGAGAGTCATCCTAACCTTGACCAGTTTATACGCATTGAACAAGGGCAGGGATTGGTATTAATGGGTGATAGAATGGATAGAATGGATTTTCAGGCTAATGTTGAGGATGATTTTATTATCATCATACCTGCAGGTAAATGGCATAACCTTATAAATACCGGTAATAGACCACTAAAATTATACTCTATATATGCCCCTCCTCAGCATCCCCACGGTACCATACATGTAACAAAATCGGATGCAGAAGCGGCTGAACACAATAATTTTCGTTAATGACCGGGGTACTTGGCTTCAGATGGAGCAAAAACTCCATCTGAAGCTTATTTATTGATTAGTAGTCACTTTTTAAATATTAGGGTTGTCTTTTTTATTTTTCTGAAATTTTTCAAGATTGCGGTTTAGATTTTTCGTTTCCCTGTGGAGTTCAAGATAATCGGCTAATACCACAAACAGCATTCCTATAACCAAAATTATGGTAAGTGAGTTTCACCTTCTTTGAAACATATAATTTTTGCCGAACGCTCTCTAAGAAGTGACAATACTTCCATCATCTCTTCATCCAGTTCTTTGCACCTTAAGATGATTTCATTTTCAGGAAATTCCCCGTGCTCGACACGGATTTTCATGATCTCACCAGCTTTCCGTGCAGTTTGATACGTATCTGATTTTATAATAGCATATATTCCCGTGATAAAAAGAATCTGCACTTTAAGATGCAAATTTCGCCGGCTAACATGCATAAAACTGAATGAAAAAAGGATCACTATGGTTTCTGGATTGTTAACCTTTAGAATGCTCCTTAAGCAGTCTTTCTCTCAATTCCCACAATGGTAATGACAAATCTACATAGTACCTATGCGGATTTTCAAACCTTTTAACCTCATCCCATAATGTATCGGTCTGCTCTTGACAATAGCTTCTGATTTCATCTATTTCAGGACTTTTATATATACAATTGCCCTTATCAAAAATTTGTACCTGGAGTTTCTTAGCAGTAAAGTTGGTTACGATCTTTCTTTTCCATGTATGGTCAGGATCAAAAAGCTCGTATGGTTTGCTTTCATCTATAATCTCTTCATTAAGAGTAATTAAATCTGCAATTGCTTTTCCGGTTTCTTTGTCAAAGAGTCTCCATACCTGTTTATATCCCGGATTGGTGATCTTACCCACATTATCACTGAGCTTTATTTTAGGAATAATCCTGCCATCCTCTTTTACCGCTACCAGCTTGTAGACACCTCCAAATACAGGCTCAGATCTGGAAGTAATCAGGCGTTCGCCTACACCGAATATATCCACCTGTGCGCCTTCTATCAGCAAATCTCTGATAATAGTTTCGTCCAGAGCATTTGATGCAACTATTTTGCAGTCATGGAAGCCGGATTCATCAAGCATTCTTCTGGCCTCCTTTGAAAGATACGCAATATCACCGCTGTCAATTCTTATTCCCTTAGGTCTGAAGCCTTTAGGAACTATTACCTCATTAAATACCTTAATAGCGTTTGGAACACCGGATTTTAGCGTATTGTAAGTATCTACAAGAAGCGTACAATTATCGGGATACGTTTCCGCATATACACGGAAAGCCTCTAATTCGTTTGTGAACATTTGGACCCAGCTATGAGCCATTGTACCGGTTGCCGGAACTCCAAATTCCTTATCCGAGATTGTACAGGCTGTTCCCACACACCCGCCAATGTACGCAGCCCTGGCACCATAAATAGCTCCATCATATCCTTGTGCTCTTCTTGAGCCAAACTCCATAACATCCCTGCCCTGTGCTGCTCTGACAACACGATTCGCTTTTGTGGCAATCAGGCTTTGATGGTTAATTGTCAACAAAACCATGGTTTCAATAAACTGGGCCTCTATAACAGGGCCTATAACTGTTACTATAGGTTCATTAGGGAATATAGGCGTTCCTTCGGGGATAGCCCAGACATCACAGCTGAACTTAAAGTTTTTTAGATAATCTAAGAACTCTTCGCTGAATATATTTTTACTTCTGAGGTATCTAATATCACTATCATCAAATTTAAGGTTTTTAAGATACTCTATAAGCTGCTCGATTCCTGCCATTATTGCAAAGCCGCCATCATCAGGAATCCTTCTGAAAAACATGTCAAAACAAGCCAGCTTATCCTTTAACCCATGCTTAAAATACCCATTTGCCATGGTCAGTTCATAAAAATCAGTCAATAGGGCCAAATTCATTCTATTCATTTACTCTACTCCCGCAACTACTTCTATTCCATTTACTATCATGTTGTAAAGTGCCATTACATTCATTAGGTCTCCGTTATGGATGCCCAGATCATAGGTTTCAACTGTATTTTTCGGAACTATGACTCTTGATTTCCTGTTTTGCTTATTAAAATAAGTTTTTAACGTCAAAGCAAATTGTTCTACACAAATATTTGTGCAGACACCCGTAACTATAAAGGTATACACATTGTTGTTGTTCTTAAGCCATTTTTGGAATTCTTCTTCATGAAAACTATTTGTAGAATTTTTGGGGATGAGGGTATAGCCTCCAATTTCTTTAATCTCGTCAACTACTTCACTTTCGCTGGTGCCTGCCATGCAATGCTCAGGATACGCTCCAAATTCAGGCGACTGGCTTGTATGGCTGTCGGCAAATGCAATCTTTATAATCTGCATTTTATCACATGCCTTTGATAATTCTACTATTGCCGGAATGGCCTTTTCAGCTCTTTTGCTCGCTAAAGCCCCTTCTCTGACAAAACCGTTTATCATATCAACTATTATTAGTGCTGTGTTCTCTGCCTGCAAATCTTTCAATTGAATAGCTGGCAGGCCTGCCATCATATCAAGAATCTCCCCGAGAGTTTCATTGCTCTTTTTTAAAAACTCATTTTTATTAATAATCATTTTATTATCTCCTTTCGAATGAATCACGGTCAACATAATTTTATCCTGTTTTATTCAGTATAAGTCTGAGAATTCTATTTTAACAGATTGAATCAGGCGGTTGTCTAAAGTTTGTACATCCTGTGTGTTAGTGGGGTGTAAGTCGACCTGCTGAACCGGCAGATAAACGGTAAATTTACTTCCCCTTCCTACATAGCTTTCAAGGCAAATAACCCCATCTAAAGCCTCGACAAATAACTTAACCAGGGAAAGGCCCAGTCCAGTTCCTTCTGCCTGCCTTGTAAGAGAACTGTCAACCTGAATAAACTTTTCAAAAATAATCTTTTGCTTGTCTTCCGATATTCCTATTCCTTCGTCTTCCACCTCCAGAGCAATCATATCACGATGATCAAAAACCGTCTTATATACACGGACAAAGATTGATTTTCCTTTCGGGGTAAACTTGATAGCATTTGAAAGTAAATTTAGTAAAATTCTTTCAAGCTTCTCATCATCAATCCACATTATTTTGCTTTTCATGGGTGATGCAAAATGCAGGTTCAGGCCCTTCTGATTTGCGTGTTCCTGCACAGACTCGGTTATTGAGGATGCAAGAAATATAATATCATAATTTCCGTTTTTCAGCTTCATCTGCCCCGACTCTATTTTGGTGATTTCAAGAAGGTTATTAACTAAGCGTAACTGCCTGAAAGCGTTTTGTTTAATCCTCCCTATAAACCGTCGTGCTTTATCCGAAAATTGCTCCCAGCAAAGATGTTCCATTGCCTGTATAGCTGATATAATTACAGTAATTGGGGTTTTAAATTCATGCGATATAAGCGAAAGAAAATCATCCTTTAGTTTAATGGCCTTTTTGAGGGCATCATTTTTTTCCATCTCTGCTTTCAGTAATTGTTCATGTTTATTACTTACCAGTTGCGCACTTCTAACTTCTTCTGTGACGTTTCGGCTGCAATTGATAATCATACTGATATTCCCCTCTGTGTCGTACAGGGGTGCTGAGCTGTATTCAACATGCACAAGCCCATGAGGACCCATTATATTTGTACGAAAGTTCCTTACCCTTTCTCCTCTTGCAGCCCTGTGAGAGGGCATATTCTCCATGGCAATCGGATTTCCTTCTTCATCGACCACATTAATCATTCTAAACCAATCCGACATATTGTTAAATATGTCAGGGTCGGGGTAAACCGCCCTGGCAGCGGCATTCATAAGAAGAATATTTTGATTTTTATCGGTTATAATCAGACTATCGCTCATATTTTCAAGAATGGTCTCCAATTGTTCCTTTTGCTGCTCGGCCATCCTTTTTTGCTCCTGGGCTCTCTCTTTCCCGTATATAATCCGTTACCTCAATAAAAACGGCAATCAGATATTTGACTTGATCTCCTTGCATATAGGGTATTATCATCGAGTTGTGAAAGCACTTGTTGCCCTTACGTATTATCTTTGCATATTTTTCACCGTAAAATGATTGCTTCGTATTTATCAGATTTTTCAGCTTTTCCCCAAAAAATGGGTCCCCCAAGTCATCAGATACAATATCTTCAATCCTACGCCCGATAGCTTTTTCATCGACATTAAAAGGTTCATTAAGTATTTTGAGAAAAAAATGGTTAGCTTTCAACAGAATAAGATCCGGTGCTGATATTATGCATATACCCATTTTATCATCACTAAATATCCTGTCGGTATCATGGATTTTTTCGTAAAGCCTTGAATTTGGTATTTCAGAAATAATAAATATTTCTTCGTGAAATCTGGATTCTATTGAGATAGTGACTTCTATTGGTTCAAGAGTTCTGGTGAAAATAAAGCAGGTAATGGGTTCATCTTCAGGTTTTATGTTCGTAATATCAACCGTAGCCCTAAGGAGATTGTGAATTACCTCCTGCGCACTTCTGTTAATCAATTGGTTTTTACAATAACCTGTCAGATTCAAAAAAGTGTCATTAACATACATAATACTGTCCTGATATGTTGATAAAACAGCCTTTCCATCCGTTCTTACAGCCTTGGCTTCTACCATATTTCTCACATCTTTCATTTTTTATTATTAAGGTTACTTCTAAATACTGTTGGCCAGCATCCAAAGTAGTTTCTAAAAGCCTTGCTGAAATAGCTGCTGTCTTTATACCCTAGACGTTC
>JAAYTR010000061.1 GCA_012523685.1 Clostridiaceae bacterium
AACTATGATTTGTTTAAGCTGGCATGTCGTGTAAGTGCCAAGCGTTTATTCCCTAATTTTTCATTCCTTGACGCACCCTTTAACAAGTCTTACTACAAAGAGGGCCATCCTGAAACTGAAGTGGCTTATATGGGCTGCCGTACAAGAGTGTTGGGAAACACGTTTGACAAAAACAATGAAATTACATATGGCAGGGGAAACCTTAGCTTTACATCAATTAACCTGCCTCGTATAGCAATCAACAGCAAAGGTAATATTGAATGGTTTTTTGAAGAACTGGAAAGAAAAATGGAGCTTGTTACAAAACAGTTATTGGACAGGTTTCAAATACAGGCCTCAAAGACGGTAAGGAACTTTCCTTTTTTAATGGGACAAGGCATATGGATTGGATCGGACAAGCTTTCAACTGATGATAAAATTGGCGAAGTGCTTAAGCACGGAACATTATCTGTAGGATTTATTGGCCTTGCAGAAGCTCTCGTTGCGCTTACAGGCAGCCATCACGGTCAGACTGTTGAATCACGCAATCTGGGGCTTGAAATCGTAGGATTTATGCGAGACTATTTAGATCGCCTGAGTAAAGAAAAACAGCTTAACTTTACTCTACTTGCAACACCTGCAGAAGGGCTTTCGGGAAGATTCCTCCGTATCGACAGAAAAAAATATGGTGTAATTCCCGGGGTAACAGACAGGGATTACTACACTAACGGATTCCATATCCCGGTGTACTTTCCTTTGTCTGCATACGAAAAAATTCAGATAGAGGCACCATACCACGCTCTTACTAATGCGGGACATATAACATATATAGAGTTGGACGGTGATCCAAATAAGAATCTTGAAGCTTTTGAAAAAGTAATACGTACCATGAAGGAATCAGGTATAGGATACGGTTCAATAAATCATCCGGTAGACCGTGATCCTGTTTGCGGTTATAACGGTATTATTGATGATGAATGCCCGGGATGTGGCAGAAAAGAAAAGGATGGTCCGATTAAATTTGACAGAATCAGACGTATTACAGGCTATTTAGTCGGTACTCTTGACAGATTCAACGATGCCAAGCGGGCGGAGGTGGCAGATCGTGTCAAGCATAATGTATAACAAGATACGGGTAGCCGGCATTGTCAACGACTCTATTACTGACGGTCCCGGCCTAAGACTCACGTTGTTTGTACAGGGATGTGAAAGACACTGTCCCGGCTGTCACAATAAAAGTGCTTTACCATTAGATGGAGGTATTCTTTATAATCCTGATGAAATTATGGATATCATAAGGAAAAACCCAATGCTTTCAGGAGTAACTTTCAGCGGGGGAGAGCCGATGCTTCAGGCAGAGGCTCTTTTGCCGCTGGCACAAATGATCAGGGATGCAGGGCTTGACCTGGCTATTTATACCGGATATACATTTGAAGAATTGCTTATGCAGGATGATGCCGCGGTACTTAAACTATTGTCTCTGGCAAACATTTTGATAGACGGCCCGTTTATACTTGAAAAAAGATCTCTCAACCTAAGCTTCAGAGGATCAAGCAACCAGCGGATATTGAATCTGGAAGAGTCCCTGAAGCAAGGTATGGCTGTTTTTGAAAACAGTCCGGCCTGGACAGGGACTTCTGATACGTATTAATTCATTTTAATGCGCAAAATATGCTATACTAATCAGGTACATATTGATTGTTTCGGAGGAACTTGTGACAAAACTGTTTGTTTACTTCAAAGACTATACAAAAGAGAGCATACTCGGTCCTCTCTTTAAACTGCTTGAAGCAACACTTGAGCTGTTTGTGCCATTGGTTATAGCAGCAATAATTGATACGGGTATTAAAAATGGTGACAAAAGTTTTATTTTTCGAATGTGTCTGGTATTAATCGTATTTGGTGTTGTGGGACTTGTGTTTTCAATTACTGCACAATACTATGCAGCAACAGCAGCAGTTGGTTTTACCAAAAAACTGAAACAGAAGCTGTTCTCACATATACAGAGCTTTTCCTTTACTGAGCTGGATACAATTGGTACATCTACCCTTATTACAAGAATGACAAGTGACATGAATCAGCTACAGACCGGAGTTAATCTTTCGCTCCGTCTTTTATTGCGCTCACCCTTTGTTGTGTTCGGAGCCATGATTATGGCTTTTACAATTAATGTAAAGGCAGCTTTGGTTTTCTTGGCTGCAATTCCCATTCTTTCTGTAGTTGTTTTTGGAATAATGATCTGGTGTATTCCCCTGTACAGGAAGGTTCAGGAAAAATTAGATAAGGTTTTAGGTATAACCAGAGAAAACCTGACCGGGGTGCGTGTTATACGTGCTTTCAGCATTGAAGAGAATGAAATAAAAGACTTTAAAGAAAAAAATGAAGAATTAACAAAAATGCAAAAGCATGTAGGCCGGATTTCTTCCTTAATGAACCCTGTTACTTATGTAATAATAAACCTTGCTGTTATTGCACTTGTTTACACCGGAGCAATAAAGGTGGAAGCAGGAATTATAACTCAGGGAGCTGTTGTGGCATTATATAATTATATGTCGCAGATTCTTGTGGAATTGATTAAGCTTGCTAATCTGATAATAAATATCACTAAGTCTGTAGCCTGTGGTAATCGTATACAGGCAGTTCTGGAAGTAGAGCCCGGCATAAAAGAAAGTGGAAAAACACCGGAAATGATTAATACTGATATTATTGTTGAATTTAAAGACGTATATCTCAGATATAAAAATGCTGGCGACGATTCTTTGTCAGATATAAGTTTCAAGGTCAAGCGTGGAGAAACTATAGGAATTATCGGAGGTACAGGTTCGGGCAAATCGTCCCTTGTTAATCTGATCCCCGGGTTTTATGATGCAACACATGGGGCAGTCCTCATAGATGGTATTAATGTAAAAGAATATCCTGTTGAACAGCTTAGAAAAAAAATCGCAGTTGTGCCTCAAAAGGCAGTAGTGTTTAAGGGTACTGTCAGAGATAATATTCGCTGGGGCAATAATAATGCCTCGGATGAGGAAATATACGAAGCACTTGCCATTGCACAGGCAAAAGAGATGATTGAGTCAAAGGGTGGTCTTGACTTTGAAATAGAGCAGGGTGGCAGAAACCTTTCGGGTGGACAAAAGCAAAGATTAACTATTGCCAGAGCATTAATAAAAAAGCCGGAAATACTGATTTTGGATGATAGTGCATCAGCTCTTGATTATGCGACAGATGCGGCTTTACGTAAGTCAATCAGGGAGATGCAGCATAAACCGACTGTTTTTGTCGTATCTCAGAGGACATCTTCCATTCAATATGCAGATAACATAATTGTAATGGACGACGGGAAAATAGCAGGAACCGGTAAGCACGAAGTACTTATGCAGTCCTGCCAGGTATATCGTGAAACTTATGATTCACAGTTTAAGAAAGAGGGTGCATAGCTTGAACAAAAAATACAATACAGGCACTCTAAAAAAAGTTTTTAATTATATAAAGAGATATCGTATTTTGCTGTTTCTTACAATTATTCTTGCTGCTGTTACAGTTGCTCTGACACTTTATATTCCTATTCTTGCCGGTCGTGCAGTCGATTTTATTGTCGGGAAAAACAATGTTAATTTCGAAGCTGTTTTAGATATTTTACTGAAAATTGGAATAATTTCATCAATAACAGCTCTTTTGCAGTGGGTGATGAACAACATAAATAATAAAATAACATTTCATACAACCAGAGACATTAGGGATGAGGCTTTTAAGAAGATTCAGATTCTGCCTCTGAAGTATTTGGATAAACATACTCACGGGGATATAGTAAACCGCTTAATTTCAGATGTAGACCAATTTGCCGAAGGTTTACTGATGGGCTTTACACAACTTTTTACCGGTGCAGCTACTATTGTCGGAACGTTCCTGTTCATGCTGTCTATAAACTGGGTAATAACAGCTGTTGTTGTTATACTCACTCCCATGTCTTTGCTGGTGGCCAGCTTTATAGCGAAAAGAACCTATAATATGTTTAAGCTCCAGTCAGAAATCAGGGCTGAACAAACATCATTCATTAATGAGATGATAAGCAATCAAAAGGTTGTACAGGCGTTTTCCCGGGAAACAAAGACACAGAAAGAATTTGATGAGATAAATGAAGATCTGGAAAAGAGCTCGTTGAGAGCAATTTTCTATTCATCTATTACAAATCCGGGTACAAGGTTTATAAACAGTGTTATTTATGCAGGTGTTGGTTTGACAGGAGCCCTGGCCGCTGTCAGCGGGGGGATATCGGTAGGGGGTCTTACCAGTTTTCTAAGCTATGCTAATCAGTATACAAAACCATTTAATGAGATTTCCGGAGTAATAACAGAGCTTCAAAATGCACTTGCATGTGCGGCAAGAATCTTTGAGCTTATTGAGGAGAAACCCCAGATTCCGGATTCTGATGATGCAATTGTGCTGGATAAAGTCAGTGGTAAGATAGACCTTGAAAATGTGGAATTTTCATATACAAAAGACCGTAAGCTTATAGAGAACCTGAATCTAAATGTAGAACCCGGCCAAAGAGTGGCCATAGTGGGGCCTACAGGAAGTGGTAAAACTACTTTAATAAATTTGCTGATGAGGTTTTATGATGTAAATGACGGCAGTATTGAAATGGATGGATTTGATATCCGAAATATTACACGAAAGAGTCTAAGAAGAAGTTTCGGGATGGTTCTGCAGGAAACCTGGTTGAAATCCGGTACAATTCGTGAGAATATTGTTATGGGTAAGCCTGATGCAACAGAAAAAGAGATAACAGAAGCGGCAAAGCTTTCACATGCTCATAGTTTTATAAAACGACTTTTAAAGGGTTATGACACCGTAATAAATGAGGACGGCGGAAGTCTCTCACAAGGTGAAAAGCAGCTGTTATGTATAACACGAGTTATGCTGACGCTTCCTCCCGTTTTGATTTTGGACGAAGCCACATCATCTATTGATACCCGTACAGAGCTCAAAATACAGGAAGCTTTTGCAAAAATGATGAAGGGAAGAACCAGCTTTATTGTTGCGCACAGGCTTTCAACAATAGTGGAAGCAGATACAATACTGGTTTTGAAGGACGGCTCAATTATTGAACAGGGTAAGCATAATGAATTGCTCAAGCAAAACGGATTTTATGCTAAGTTGTACAATAGTCAGTTCAACATATAAAATTTTGTAATAGTTTATTAAATAAAATATAAGTATTGGATTCCTGGAGGTAATATGCTGTCAGTATTTAAAGAACGTCCATCAATAGTATTGGAAGCACAAAAAGCAAAGTTTAAACCGCACTTCATAATTCAAATTTTAATTTTTATCGGTGTTTTTTTAGCTATACAAGTGGCAATGGTTATACCCTTGTTTGTGTATGGCCTGGTATCAATTTTTAAATTAAGTGCTGGTGGAATGCTTCTGCTTGAAGATCCCAATTCGTTAACAGGATTAGTGTTCGAATTTCAAAATAAGATGATTTTACCCTCACTGATTTGTACTGTTTTAATGACGATTTTAACTGTAATCTATTGTAAAGCTATCGAAAAACGAAGCTTATACTCAATGGGGTTTGTTAGAAAAAAGGCTTTTTCCGATTATATTATCGGTGGCGGCATAGGGCTATTAATGCTTTCCACTGCATTACTGATAGCTTTTTTATGTGGTACCGTTACATATGAGGGGTATATTTTAGGAAATGGAACTGGATTGCTCCTTTTGTTTTTACTCGGATTTATAATTCAGGGGATGGGCGAGGAGGTTTTTTTAAGAGGCTATTTCATGGTTTCTGTAGCTAGCAGAAACTCTGTACTTTTAGCTGTAATATCTAACTCTGTCCTGTTCGCATTGCTTCATATATTTAATAACGGTATCGATGTAATTCCACTGATAAACCTGATGCTGTTTGGAATTTTCGCCTCCATATATACACTTAAAACAGACAGTATATGGGGAATTTGTGCTCTTCATACAACCTGGAATTTTGCACAGGGAAATATTTTCGGTATAAAGGTAAGCGGTATAGACACGCAAGTTTCATTATTTTCTTTTAAGCTTAAAGAGGCAGGTGCTCTTATTAACGGAGGAGCCTTTGGTTTAGAAGGAGGCATTGCAGTAACCCTTGTATTAATAATAGGCATTTTCATTTTACTGTCAATTGAAGGAAGAGGGTTGAATAATGAATCGCATATTAAAATAGGAGATATAAATGAAGGGGAAAATTTATAAGTCTGGCTATGCTGTAATTGCTGTTATTGTTTTGTTTTTCATAGTGACTTCTACGGTTTCTTTTTGTGAGGATAGTATTCCGGAAGATACTTCTGTTGCTAATGTCAGGGGAAAGGTTACCCGTGTACTTGATTCCCGGGAGGATGACATAGATTATTCAGGAGGAAGTATACAGGATGCTTATCAGATTGTTGAGATTAAAATAACGACTGACGGGCCCTATAAAGGAAAATTAATTGAAGCTGAGTATGCGTTAAGTATGTCTTTCAGCGAGAAACAGAAGGATGCATTATTAAAACCGGGTAATGAAGTTTTAATGGTATTAGAACTGGATGATACCGGAGGCATTTCTCAAGCATATATTTATTCCGTGGTTAGGGACAAGCATTTGCTGTTATTATTAATAATATTCTCTGTTATTATCTTGTCAGTAGGAAGA
>JAAYTR010000062.1 GCA_012523685.1 Clostridiaceae bacterium
ATGTGCATTAGTAACATAGATAAGTGTACTGAATTAATATATAATTACTATTATCTGTAATTCTTAAAAATATAGAATAAACCTGAAAACAGAACAGGTATTTGCGCGTTAAGTGTTAGAGAATGGGAGTAGAGTCTCTAAACGAAGAACCTGGAGGTTCGCGGTGCGAATACCGCATCCACTGTTACTTCTACTCTTCTTTTCTTACAGTAACAGATTGGATAAGAAAGGAGGAGAAAAGTGAAAAAATCATCATCACAAATCATTAGAAAAATCATTCAAACAGCATTGTTAATTGCCCTTGCTTTGGCAATAAGAAGCTTAAGCGTTATGATTAGTTTTATGGGAGCCCCTGGAATGAGGATAAGCTTCGCGCATGTATTTTCCAGAATGCCAGCCCTTCTTTTTGGTCCGTTTTTCGGTGGTCTTGCCACAGGTATAGTAGATGTTCTGGGTTATTTAATCCGGCCTGAGGGACCTTATATACCCCTTTTAACGCTGACACAAATATTAGACGGTGTACTTGCAGGATTCATTTTTAGAGAAGTCAAAAAGGCTGAAACTCAAAAGATACAAAATACTATGTGGATCACTTTTATATCGATCGGTGTTATAGGTGTAGTTAATATAATAATATCAAAGTTTTATTCGCAGTCTTCCATAGCATTGGCACTTGATTCTATGGGTAAGCGTAAAGATTATTTGTTATTGGGTTTAGTTGCAGTTTCTGTTATTGGATTACTGTTATTATTTCTGAATTATGTAGTTAAAAAAAGATTCCCGGATTCAGAAGTTCACAAATACTATCTGAAGGTACTGCTAACATTTGCCCTGACAGGCATTCCGGTGACAACTCTTAACACTTATATTCTGATACTCTTTATTCCATCCCTTGGCAAGATAGGTTTTACATTATTCCTTATACCAAGAGTTCTGGAAGAGATTTTGATGACAGTGATCATAAGCTATATAACAGCCTTCTTGCTGGCAGTGTACGATAGAGTGATATATAAAAAACCTGTGGTAGAAGAAGGATCGATCTGAAAAAATTTATCACATCATCTGTTGCTCCATAAAAAATATTAGACCCGGATATAATCCGGGTCTTAGTTTTATCAGTATACGATTTTTCTACAACTCTTAAAATATTGAGAACTGCAGGAATATAACGGATAAAAGTGATGATACCAGAGATACAACAGTTATCTGAGTGTTGATGGAAGGTCCGGCTGTATCTTTGAAAGGATCTCCCACTGTGTCACCAACGACAGCAGATTTGTGAGCTACTGAGCCTTTTCCACCACAATTTCCGGCTTCAACATATTTCTTTGCATTGTCCCAGGTTCCTCCTGAGTTAGACATAAGAAGCGCAAGAAGCAGACCTGATGCTATGTTACCTGTCAAGTAACCACCTATAGCCTGTACCCCACCAATAAGTCCGACGGCAATAGTAGAGAGGATTGCTACAACACCCGCAGGAACAAGCTCTTTTAAAGCACCGGTTGTTGCAATATCGATACATTTGTCATAATCCGGCTTAGCATCCTCGCGACCTTCCTTAAGACCGGGTATGGTGTCAAATTGTCGGTGTATTTCACTAACCATTCTTTGAGCGTTCCTATCAACACCAAGCATCAGCATAGCTGAGAATATTGCAGGAATGGAGACACCAACGATGAGTCCAAAGAAAACGGTAGGATTCATAACGTCGAAATTATTTATAAAGTTTTCTCCTGCTGCTACTAAACCAAGGTCAGCAGCAGCAGTATTAACTTCGCTCATAAAAGCTCCCAATAATGCTATAACAGTAAGTCCGGCGGCACTGATTGAGAAGCCCTTAGTAACAGCTTTAACAGTATTTCCTGCTGAGTCGAGTTCGTCGGTAATGGCGATAACTTTTTCACCAAATCCACCCATTTCAGCAAGGCCGCGGGCA
>JAAYTR010000063.1 GCA_012523685.1 Clostridiaceae bacterium
ACTTATTGCCGGGAATAAAACAAAAAGCCTGACGTCAAAAGCCAATTGTAATACCCCTAGCCATTATATAGTTTAATTATATATGGCGAAACATTTACGCGAATTATATTTTTTTTACTTTAGTTTAACTTTTTTTACAAGTTTACAGCTAAAAACCTGAATGCAAAAAAAGAGCCGGCACCAAAACCGGCAAGTAAAGGGGGTCAAAATGTATTGTGAGGTCATTTAGAGTATTTACAGAAAATTTTTATATTATTCAAAAACGGGAAAAAAATTTGTTATAATGCTATTCCTTCTGTATAATAGTAAATAGAAAAATTAATGTATATAAGGTATGCTACTTTAGTATGGATTCTGACATTCAAAGCGAATGCGAAGGATTTTTTATTCCACTGTCATTTTGGGAGCAGGCTATGAATTTTTAAGGGTTATGTATAAGATCCTTCGACTGCGCTAACGCTCCGCTCAGGATGACATGGGGGGCGCTAACGCTCCGCTCAGGATGACATGGGGGCACTATGCTCCGCTCAGGAAAACACCTGAGTATGTCATTATGATTGCAAGCGAAGAATCTTTAAGGATGACATATAAAGACTTAGTTCAACTTTATATAGAAGCAGGTATGATTATGGATAAAGAAATTTGGAATAAGCCGAAGGTTTGCAGTAACATTGGCGGCGAAGCCCTTATAGAAGGCGTCATGATGCGGGGAAACAACACGATTGCCGTATCAGTACGAAAAGCCTCAGGCGAGATTTATACAGAAACAAAGTCTTCCGTTCCGGTGACTAAAAAAAATAAATTCTTAGGCCTTCCTTTTATAAGGGGCGGAGTATCTTTGATAGAATCTATGGTAGTAGGTGTTAAAGCGCTGATGGAATCAGCCGAGCTGGTAGATCTTATTGAAGAGGAAGAAAAAGAGACTAAATTTGATAAATGGGTAAAGAAATGGCTTGGAGATAAATATTTCAATTATATGATTTATTTTTCTGTAGTTGTTGCTTTAGCAATAAGCATTGGCCTTTTTATGCTTCTTCCCAACCTGATTGCCGGGCTGTTCCGCTTTGACAAACAAACTGCCGGCGGGGCATTACTGGCTAATCTGATTGAGGGTTTAATACGTATTACCCTTTTCATTTCCTATGTCTATTTAGTTTCAAAAAATAAGGAAATTAAAAGAGTGTTTCAATACCATGGGGCCGAACATAAAACTATCTATGCATACGAAAATGAGGAAGAGCTTACTTTAGAAAACGTCAGAAAACACACAACGCTGCATCCCAGATGCGGGACGACCTTTATGTTTATAGTAATAATAATCAGTATTATTGTTTTTTCATTTGCGGGCTGGCATAATCCTCTTATAAATATACTTTTGCGTCTGGCCCTGCTTCCGGTTATTGCCGGGATTTCCTATGAAGCATTTAAGCTGTCTGCAAGATCCAGCAGTAAGATTGTCCGCCTGATCAGCATTCCCGGGCTGTTGCTTCAGAAGATTACTACCCAGGAGCCTGACGATTCCATGCTTGAAGTTGCTATTGCATCATTGAAGGCAGTATTGCAGGAAGCCCCCAAAACTGATGAAGAAACAGTTGCTGTTTCCGAGGGCGCTTTATGACACTGGGTGACCTTTTAAATAGAGCAAGTGAATATTTATCTGAAAGAAATGTGGAAGACCCCTCTTTAGAGGCAGGTCTTCTTTTATCCTGGCTATTAAAAAAGGATATCAGCTATATTTATGCTAACCCGGATATGGCTTCAGACCCTGAAACTGAAAAAGCCTACCTTTCAATTGTAGAAAGAAGGGGCCGCCACGAGCCTTTTGCCTATATTACCGGTGAGTGCGGATTTTTGGATTATACATTTATTGTTGATCAAAGTGTTTTAATACCAAGAGGCGATACTGAGCTTTTAGCGCAGAGTGCCCTTTTTGCTCTTGGGCATAATCCGGTTTTCTTTAACCATAATATGTTCAGGCTGAAAAAGAAAGACTCCTTTAGAGTGCTGGATATTGGCACCGGCTCAGGGTGTCTGGCTGTCAGTATTGCAAAAGGCCATAAATCTGTATTTGTTGATGCTGTTGATATTTCCGAAGAGGCTTTGAACATTGCCCAAAAAAATGCAAAGCGCTATGAGGTTGAAGACAGAATATCATTTATTAATGCTGATTTTTTAGATAAGAGTCTTAATTTTTCAGCTACTTATGATCTTATTGTTTCTAATCCCCCATATATTCCTTTAAAGGAAATACCCTTTCTTATGAAATCTGTTAAGGATTATGAGCCTCATCTTGCTCTGGCAGCCGGGGAAGACGGATTGATTTTCTATCGTGAGATAGCAAACAGGGCCTCATCTCTTCTTGCCGGGTCCGGAATTATTTTAGTAGAATGCGGCTATAATCAGGGGCATGAAATAAGTAATCTTTTCTCTGACAAAGGTTTTGAAACACTTCTTTTGAAAGATTTATCCGGTATCAGCAGAGTTGTGGCTGCAACAAAAAAATAAAGGTATAAATTCCCCGTTTCTGACTATACTCTCAATATGATGACGAGATACTGCGTTTTTTTATGTAAATGCAGCTTTGGTTCATTGCTGTTACATATAATATTATAGATACCGTTGAAGCGAGGAGATTTTTATGACGGATCAAGTCATCAATAATAAGTCTGATTCATTCAGCTTCTTAAAAAAATTCATCGGAGCCAAAGCCCGGGAATCTGCCAAGATGGCTGAAAAAGAAGAATTGATGAGAGAACTGGCGGAGAATATTCAGGATGCCTATAACGAGTGGCAAAATGCGATGGCTAATTTTGAAACAGCTGAAGGTAAGGAAATGGTGGACTATTATGCCTATAAGATTAAGGCTTCAGAAATTCGCTACGATTATCTTCTAAGAAAAGCAAAAGAGAATATGGCACAATAAACTATCATATGCCATCCAATTTGGACGAATTTTTTTGATCCTTCCTGTATATAAATTAAATAGGGTATAGACCTTTTTACAAAGTGGATACGGCTATCCCTTGCGGCTATTTATAAAACCCGGGATAACCGTTTTCTTTTACTTGTATTATCTGTATGGTGGATTTTGTCCTGGTAAAAGGAGGGATCAGCATGGACAGAGGCCTTATAGTATTGGCCTGGGTAATTGGTGTATTAATTGTATTTGCCTTCGGTAAGGCTATGCTATTACCTCTTAAAATACTGCTGCGGCTGGTGATAAACGGTATTTTAGGCGGTATAGCTATTATAATTATAAATCTTATCGGAGCGCCGCTGGGCTTTACTATTTCTTTAAACCTTTTCTCTGCATTTGTTGCAGGTGTTCTCGGTCTTCCGGGAATAATACTTCTTGTCATTCTGAAATTTCTTTTATAGCTTTAGTAAAACATATTAAATTTTTGCCAGACATATAATGAGAAGGCAAACAGTAAAAGATCAGCATTAGTATAGTGGGGTATTAATAAAAATGATTGAATCCAAAGACCTGATTGAAGCAACATATGGCATAAAGGTAACATCTATTAAGCCTTGCAGGGCCGGCTATATTATTGACACTAATATAGGCAGGAAACATATCCGTCAATGTCAGTGTTCGGAAAACCGGATATTATATGTGCATGCCGCAAAAGAACATCTTTACAGCAACGGTTTCACAAATCTGGATACATACCTGGTTACTTTGGACAATAAGCCTTTTATGGAAATAGACGGCCAAAACTTTGTTATAACACCTTATTTTGATGCCAGAGAGTGCGAATTCAGTGATGACGGAGATACCATAAAAGCCTCAATTGCTCTTGCGCACATGCACAAGTCAGGAAAAGGCTTTAAGTATGAAAATGATATCATTCCAAGCGATTTGGGAAAGCTGCCCGAGAACCTCGGAAAACGGTACGAGGAAATATTAAGAATGAGAAGAAAAGCAGAGCGAGAACGTGGAGCTTTTGATTATATTTATCTTGACTGTGTGGACAAATTTATTGAACTTGCAGAAGAAAGTCTTTCTTTGCTTAATGGTACTGAATATTCCCGTCTGGTTATGAAGACTCTTCATGAAGGGGTAATTTGCCATCATGATTATTCATATCAGAACATTCTTATTAGAGGGAATATAACCTACGTTGCAGGTTTTGAGTGCTGTTGCGAGGAGCTTAGAGTTTATGATCTTGTAAACCTGCTCCGGAGAAAAATGCGAAAATGCAACTGGAGCGTTCAAAAAGCCTCTATTTTATTGGATGCCTACGGGGAAATTGCGCCTGTTTCCAGTGACGAGATTTTGGTTATGAAAGCAATGCTGCTTTTCCCTCAAAAATTCTGGCGTGTGGCAAATAAGTATTACAATTCCAGAAGAAGCTGGGCACAAAAGAACTTTACCGGTATGCTGGAAGAAGTAATAGCTGAATACGACGACCACATCCGCTTTATGAAGCAGTTTAACAAGCTGTTTTGACCCTCCCTGTCATCCGTACAAGTATAGCGGCTGTAGCCTGCTGCGATTTAGCGCTCCATCTCCAACATCCCGTTTCTAGTCGCGCTCGCTACGCAATCCGTGCTCCGCTTTAAATCGCAGCAACCACGCCGCTTAATTACGTTTATGCAAGCTGCTGAGCAGAGCGTAGCGGAGTCGAAGGATCTTCATGTCACCTTAATTAAAACAGCCCGGTAATTTTTCCGCCTGAGTCTATATCAATATTATTTGCGCTTGGTATTTTCGGCAGTCCCGGCATTGTCATAATTTCCCCTGTCAAAACTACAACGAATCCGGCTCCCGCAGAAAGCCTCACTTCTTTTACATTGAGCGTAAAGCCTTCAGGACGGCCTAATAGAGATGGGTTGTCCGATAGCGAATATTGTGTTTTAGCTATACAGACCGGAAGATTTGAATATCCCATTTCTTCAATCGCTTTTATTTCATTAAGAGCTTTGGTGGTATATTCAACATTCTTTCCACCATATAACTCTTTATTAATAATCTCTATTTTTTCTTTTATGGACAAATCAAGATCATAAAGCATCTTAAAAGCTGACGGCTGACGGTCTATCGTTTCGCAAAGCTTTTGGGCTACTTCTATTCCGCCTTCTCCGCCCTTCAGGAATACCTCGGCCAGAGCGACCTCAACTCCCCATTCCTTACACTTACTCCTGACAAAGTCCAGCTCTTCATCGCTGTCGGTATAAAACCGGTTTAGAGCAACCAATACAGGTACACCGAATTTTTTTATGTTTTCAACATGCTTCTGAAGGTTTACTATACCGCGATTAAGAGCGTTTACATCTGCCTTGGGCAAGTCTTCCTTCTTTACTCCACCATTGTATTTCAAAGCACGAACAGTGGCTACTAAAACAACTGCATCAGGTTTTAATTCACCATATCTGCATTTTATATCAAAGAATTTTTCAGCTCCTAATTCAGCACCGAATCCCGCCTCGGTTATGACATAATCCGATAGCTTTAACGCCAGTCGGGTAGCCTTTATGCTATTGCATCCATGAGCAATGTTTGCAAAGGGCCCGCCGTGCATAAGGCACGGTGTATTTTCAAGTGTCTGGATTAAATTTGGTTTTATGGCATCCTTCAAAAGAAGAGTCATTGCGCCATGGGCTTTCAAATCCTTTGCGGTAACAGGTTCACCGTCAAAATCATAGGCCACGATAATTCTTCCCAGTCGTTCTTTTAAGTCTGTTATGTCTGTAGCCAGGCACAGAATAGCCATGACCTCAGATGCTACCGTTATATTGAATCCGTCTTCCCGGGGAAAGCCATTGACCTTTCCGCCCAGGCCAACCACAATCTGACGAAGAGCGCGGTCATTCATATCCATGCAGCGCTTCCATACAATTCTTCTTGAATCAATATTAAGCTTATTTCCCTGATGTATATGGTTATCCAGAATTGCTGACAGCAAATTATTAGCTGCTGTTATAGCATGCATATCGCCGGTAAAATGCAGGTTGATATCCTCCATTGGCAGTACCTGCGAATATCCACCACCTGCTGCGCCGCCTTTAATCCCCATAACAGGTCCAAGGGAAGGTTCCCTGAGTGCAATAATGGCTTTCTTTCCGATTTTTTCAAGGGCTTGTCCGAGGCCGACAGTTATGGTTGTCTTTCCTTCTCCGGCCGGTGTCGGATTAATAGCGGTTACCAGCACCAGTTTCCCGTTTTTCTTATCCTTCAGGTTATCATAAACACTATCTTTTATTTTAGCTTTGTAATCACCGTAAAGTTCCAGATCCTCACGTTTAATTCCCAGTTTCCTGCCTATTTCTTCAATCGGTAATATTTTTGCATTTTGAGCAATTTGGATATCAGTCAGCATTGTTGTGTTCTCCCTTTCGCTTTTATCCGGAATATTAAGTCTGATAATAGAATTATATCATACTCGAATAATAACATTATAGACATTTTTAGCTCGTATTAAATCGTATTAAGCCTGTCATATGAAGAAAGTTTAAATTATTGTTATTAGATTTAACCGTTTTGAATATACTAAAGTATTTTGAAAATGCAAACGTTAAAAAATTTAAGACAGGCAGGTATCTCTATGAAAGTAAACTATGTATCGGTTAGAAAAGAATACGTTAAAAAGAACAAAATTGAAAAGTTTGTTATCAAAGCCTCTTTGGACACAACCCCACCGCTTCTTTGGTTTAAGCAGCTCCAGTTATTATGGATTTCCTCCCCCAGATTATTGAAACTATGTCCTGAGCCACAGCTGAAGCAAAATGATATTTATGTTTCAATACTTAATCAGGAAGATATAATGGATACCATTAATGCATTATTGGGTCTAATAAATAAAACTAAATCATCTTTTATAGTTCAGGATAATCCTTCTTTTTTCTTAAGTATTAAAGAACAAATAATATAATCTAAGGAATAATCCTTTTCTACTCCGTAACATTTTACAGGCTTGGCCATATATTGTATTAACGCCACTTGAAAGACTAACTATTAAAAGTCAAGAACTAAAATGAATGTTTTTGAATGAATTGCAGAAATGCATTTCAGGTAAACTTGAACCTTGATAATTGCATGACAAATAAAGCACCCCCAGGAGATGCTTTAAAAAACCTTTATG
>JAAYTR010000064.1 GCA_012523685.1 Clostridiaceae bacterium
CGCTGAAGTTGATCAGGGCTGTTTCTGGACGGCATATAAGTGACACCGTTAAAACCCAATTCTGCAATAGTATCAAAAACCAGCTCCAGATAATCATCTTCGAATTTTTGTGCCTTTTTGTCCCCGGTAACAGAATCTGTAATATCCCCAAGATAGGCATAGGCAGAAATGCCGCCGATTTCTTTGGCGAAAACAAGGAGGTCGGAAATCGGCGGACATTCTTCTGCCGCATCGATATAGAAAGACTGGACTAAATCGCTCTTTAAAAGACCTAATAAATCGTAATCGTAATAAGGGTTATTACAATCTGACAGCAAAGTAAGCAGCTTTTTGCTGATATCTATTGATAAGTGATTTTTTAGTGCCTCAATAAGGCTTTCACCCTTACCGTATTTTTCAATAAGCTTGAGAGATAATCCATAAAGAAGGTGTCTTTCGGTAACACTGCCTCCTTCATGGAATTTGGACAACGGTATAATGTCGCGCTCAAAACTCAGCTGTATGCCTGTTTTAAAGATAAGACCGTTTATTTTTTCAATCATTTTTTTATTGCGTTCATTTCGAAGATAGCGATATTTTGAGAAAAACTCATCCACCTTTGTAATTTGGGTATGCGGTATGCCATGGATAGCAACGTAGGCAATGGAATCCTGATCCGGGTTATTTATTCTCCTGCCATTAAGAGGCGTGGCAGAAAAATCCGTTCTGCATTCAATTCCTATTGTAGTTGCTATGCCTGCTATTTTTCCTGCTTCAATAAATTCAATTGCTCCGCTTATGGAGTCATGATCCATTATGCCCGCAGTGGATAATCCGGATTTAAATGCCATCCAAATTGCTTTTGAAGGCGAATAGGGTGAAAATGAGTAATTTGTATGTATATGATTATTCACATGCCCACCAGCAGGCACGACATCATATACTCCGGATTTCGCCATTTCAATCAGTTGTGACAGACTATTAAGTCTTGTAGAGGAATTATCATGGTTCAAATTATTGATAAGTTCATTAATATTCTTAATCATAACCACTTCCTATACTTAATAATAAAACTAGTATACATAAAATGTTGTAATATGTCCATATATTTTTGATAAATTTTGATTTTATGTTGATTTTAATGTTGGTTTGTATTAATATAGTAGTATAAATAATATAAAAAGTTAGTTAGGAGGGGTATTTTGAAAACTAAAGCTGTCAGGTTATATGGTAAAAAAGATTTAAGACTTGAAGAGTTTGAGCTTCCGAAAATACGTGATGATGAAATACTTGCTCAAATTATATCAGACAGCATGTGTATGTCGTCTTATAAGGCGGCCATACAGGGAGCGGATCATAAACGGGTCCCTGCAGATATTTCCGAAAACCCGATAATTGTAGGGCATGAATTTTGCGGCAGAATAGTTGAAGTAGGAGATAAATGGAAAGGAAAATTTAAAGAAGGCGATAAGTTTACTATTCAACCTGCAATGAATCTTAATGAAGATCCTTATGCTGCGCCGGGATACTCGTTCAGGTACATAGGTGGTAGTGCAACTTATATCATTATTCCAAATGTGGTTATGGAGTCGGGCAGTCTGCTTCCTTATCAGGGGGAAGCGTATTTTTATGGTTCTTTAGCTGAACCAATGTCTTGTATTGTCGGAGCTTTTAATGCCAGCTATCACACCACGCAAGGAAGTTATGTCCATGAGATGGGCATAGTCGAAGGCGGAAATTTGGCAATTCTTGCCGGAGCCGGTCCTATGGGACTGGGAGCTATTGATTATGCAATCAATAATCCTCATAAGAGACCAAAACTTGTTGTTGTAACAGATATTGACGAGGACCGGCTTAATAGAGCACAAGAGGTTATTACTGTTGAAAATGCTGCTAAGAATGGTATTAAGCTTGTTTATATCAATATCTCGGAGCTTGCTGATCCGGTCACACATTTGATGTCCATTACCAATGGAGAAGGATATAATGATGTGTTTGTTTTTGCACCTGTAAAGCCGGTAGTTGAGATGGGAGATAAGTTACTTTCTCATGACGGATGTCTAAATTTTTTTGCAGGACCAAGCAATACTAATTTTACTGCAGAATTGAATTTTTATAATGTGCATTATAACGGAACACATATCGTCGGAACAAGCGGCGGAAATACAGATGATATGAAAGAGTCATTAAATCTTATGTCTGAGGGAATTATAAACCCTGCTGCAATGATTACTCATATCGGAGGTCTGAACAGTGTTGTTGACACAATATTGAATCTTCCTGAAATTCCGGGTGGTAAAAAACTTATATATACAAATATTAATCTGGAGCTTACAGCATTAACGGAGTTTGCGGAAAAAGGAAAAGAAAACCCGATGTTTGCCCGTCTGGCCGAGATTACAGAAAAGAACAATGGACTCTGGTCTTATGAAGCCGAAAAGTATCTTCTGGAGCAGGCGAAAGCTATATAAGTTTAGGTCACTTATATGTTGAAATTCTGATTAAACAAAAAAGGAGTGAAGAATATGGCAACACCTGTTATGCTTCCCCGTCAGGGACAATCTGTAGAGAGCTGCATAATCGGAAAGTGGAACAAGAAGCCAGGTGATACTGTAAAAGTTGGTGATATTTTATTCAGTTACGAAACAGATAAAGCTACCTTTGAAGAAGAGGCAAAAGTGGATGGAACCCTTCTGGTAGTTTTCTTTGAAGAAGGGGATGACGTGCCTGTTTTAACAAATGTTGCAGTTATCGGAGAACCCGGAGAGGACTATTCACAGTACGTACCCGGTGATATGGATGATGAAGATTCAGAACCACCTGAAGAAGATGCTGAAGCTACCAATAAAGAAATTGTTACTTCTGTTATTTCTCCTTCATCACAAACCAACTTATCATCGGAGCCGAGAGGAATTTCTCCCCGTGCAAAATCAACAGCTGAAAGGTTGAGAGTTGATCCCTCTCTGGCAACCGGTACGGGACCAAAAGACCGGATAATAGAAAGAGATATTATCAGACTGAAGCAGGAAATGGGTTCAGAATCTGGTGTAACGCAACAGCAATTTGACAAAAATGCTGTGACAGACCAAATGACAGAGACTGCATCCCAATCTGCTGAGGCTGAATATGTAGACGAAGAGCTAACAAATATCCGCAAGGTAATAGCCAAAGCTATGCATCAAAGTCTATCTTCAATGGCACAGCTTACTCATAATACCTCCTTTGATGCCACCTCAATTTTAGAATATAGAAAACAGCTTAAAGCCATATCGGAAAAAATGGATATTCCAAACATAACTATAAACGATATCATTATATTTGCTGTTTCTCGAATCCTGCCGAAGCACAAGTATCTTAATGCCCATTTTCTCGATAATAAGATGCGATTTTTTAAACATGTGCATATGGGGATTGCGGTTGACACACCAAGGGGACTTCTTGTACCGACTCTGTTTAATGCGGATACCAAGAGCCTCAAACAGATTGCAGCCGAATCTAAAGAACTCATTAAGTCTGCCCAGGAGGGCAGTATCAATCCGGATCTACTGACAGGGGGGACTTTCACTATAACCAACCTGGGTGTACTGGGCATTGAAAGCTTTACACCGGTTATTAATCCGCCTCAGACAGGTATCCTGGGAGTCAACTGCATAGTAGAACGAGTCCGTACACAGAACGGGCAGATAGCAGTATATCCTTCAATGGGCCTTTCACTTACCTATGATCACCGGGCTCTTGATGGTGCACCGGCATCACGTTTTCTTATGGATCTGAAAAATGCCCTGGAGAACTTTCCTGTTCTGTTAGCAGGCGATTAAAGGAGGATTAGTATATGATCTATGATTTTATGGTAATAGGAGGAGGGCCGGCCGGATATTTAGCCGCTGAACGAGCCGGACATGCAGGGCTGAATGTCATTTGTTTTGAAAAAAACAGTGTAGGTGGTGTTTGCCTTAATGAAGGCTGTATACCGACCAAAACTATGCTTTACAGTGCGAAGTTGTATGATGGAGCGGCCCATGGAGAAAAATACGGTATTTCATCTACCGGTCTTGCAATAGACCACAGTAAAGTTATAGCAAGGAAAAACAAGGTGGTAAAGACACTTGTCAGCGGTGTAAAGGCTGCGCTGAAATCCAATAATGTTACTCTTGTAGAGGCTGAAGCGGAAATAACCGGAAAAACCGGCCAGGGCTATACAGTCAGTGCAAACGGCTCAATTTATACCGGTAAGAGGATCCTTATTGCAACCGGCTCTTCACCTGCCATACCGCCTATTCCCGGGCTCAGTGAAGGAATAGAATCTGGTTTTGTTATGACAAACAGGGAAGCGCTTAGTATAACTGAGCCTCCGGAGAAGCTGGTAGTAATCGGCGGCGGTGTAATAGGTCTTGAGATGGCATCCTATTACAACAGCATAGGTGCTGATGTAACTGTAATTGAGATGCTTGACCATATTGGCGGCGAAAATGATATTGACCTAATAAAGATTTTACAGAGGAATTATGAAAAAAAGGGTATAAAGTTTCATCTGAGTTCCAAAGTCACAGAAATTGGCAAAGGTGAAGTGCTCTTTGAAAAAGATGGCCAAGTTCAGAAAGCTTTTGCAGACAAGGTTCTGTTGTCTATTGGCCGCAGACCGAACACATCGGGAATTGGCCTGGAAAAAATTAATGTTCTCACCGAAAGAGGAGCAATAGTAACCGATGACAGGATGAAAACCAACCAGCCCGAAGTATATGCAGCAGGGGATGTAAACGGAAGATCCATGCTTGCCCATACTGCATACAGAGAAGCTGAGGTAGCAGTAAATAACATGCTGGGGAAAAGAGATATAATGCGATACAACGCGATTCCCTCTGTTATATACACCAACCCGGAACTGGCGTCTGTTGGTGAAACCGAATCTACCGCCAGGTCCAAGGGAATGGATATAGAAACGATAAAGCTTTCCATGCGTTTCTCCGGTCGATATTTGGCTGAAAACGAAGGCGGGGATGGCATAGTAAAGCTTGTATTGGATAAAGAAAGAAAAACAATAATCGGAGCACAAGTTCTTGCCAATTATTCTTCAGAGTTTATTGTGGCTTGCGGTACCTTTATTGAACATGGTCTTACCATAGATGAAATAAAGAAAATTGTATTCCCGCATCCTACGGTGAGCGAGATTATCAGAGAAGCTATTTTTCAATATTGAATACTTTTAGGAGTGTGATTTAAAATGTCAAAACAGTTACCCATATTACCTGATGAGATGCGAAAGCCCGGTACCTTGACTTTTCAGGAAATCCCTGTCAACACTTATCAGAAATCTGTAAAAGATGAGTTAAACAATTTTACAACCGAAGAATTCATGAATATATACAGAGACATGCTGTATATCCGTGAGTTTGAGACTATGCTTAATTTAATAAAGACGACAAGCGAATATGAAGGGATAACATACAACCATCCCGGCCCGGCTCATCTGGGAATTGGTCAGGAAGCGGCGTATGTGGGTGAGGCATTCCACCTTACCATTGATGACTATATCTTCGGCTCACACAGAAGTCATGGCGAAATTCTGGCAAAGGGATTAAGAGCTATTGAAATACTGGATGATGAAAAGCTTGCCGAGATAATGGAGAATTTCTTCGAGGGGAAAATTTTAAACGTAGTAAAGGATTCTGGCAAAACAATAAAAGAAATAGGACGTGACTTTTTACTGTATGGGACTATGTGTGAGATTTTTGCCCGTGAAAACGGCTTTAATAAAGGCTTGGGTGGATCCATGCATGCATTCTTTACTCCTTTCGGAATTTACCCGAATAATGCCATTGTAGGCGGCAGCGGAGACATATCTGTTGGTGCCGCTATGTACAAGTTGATAAACAAAAAGCCCGGTGTAGTAGTATGTAACATTGGAGACGGATCGTTAGGTTGTGGACCTGTATGGGAAGGACTCATGATGGCCGTTATGGACCAGTGTAAAACACTTTGGGGTGAAGATGGCGGCGGTATGCCAATTATATTTAATATAAACAACAATTTCTACGGAATGGGCGGACAGACCTGTGGAGAAACCATGGGCTACGGAATGCCTGCACGAATAGCAGCAGGAATATCCCCAACCCAGCTTCATGCTGAGCGTATTGACGGTTTTAACCCGCTTGCAGTAATAGATGCCTATAAACGTAAATTACCTGTAGCCAAAAAAGATGGGCCTGTTCTTCTGGATGTTGTAACATACAGATTCTCAGGACATTCACCTTCTGATTCATCGAGCTACAGAACAAAGGAAGAAATCGAATCCTGGGAAAAAGTTGATTCAATAGTTACTTTCGGCAGACAGCTTGTTGAAGCCGGTGTATGCTCTGAAAGAGATTTAGAATCAGTATTATCACAGGTTAAAGCCGACATATTACGGAATTTCAAATTGTCAATCGACGATAATATATCTCCACGCGCAGATATATTTGGAAAACAGCCCAATTTTATAAGCGACCTTATGTTTTCAAACCAACAAGTCCGAGCCTTTGACCAATCAAGAAAGCCAGACGTGCTATTACCTAAAGATGAATGTCCAAGAGTGAAGCAGCTTAAGTCAAAAGTGCGCTACGGATTTGATAAAAACGGAAAACCTGTTTCAAAAAATAGAGTTTATCAGCTCCGTGACGCTATAGCCGAACCCATAATAAATAAATTTTATGAGGATCCTACTCTTGTTACCTATGGAGAAGATGTCCGTGACTGGGGAGGGGCATTTGCTGTCTATAGGGGAATGACAGAAGCTATTCCTTATCACAGATTGTTTAATACACCTATAAGTGAAGCAGCTATTGTCGGATCAGCCGTAGGCTATGCTATGTGCGGAGGCCGCGTAATAGCAGAACTGATGTATACTGACTTTTTAGGACGTGCAGGTGATGAAGTTTTCAACCAACTGAGCAAATGGCAGGCCATGAGTGCCGGGGTTATTAAAATGCCTGTGGTATTGCGGATGAGCGTTGGAAGTAAATACGGCGCCCAGCATTCACAGGACTGGTCCGCTTTATGTACTCATATCCCGGGACTAAAGGTGGTATTCCCTGCAACTCCATATGATGCCAAAGGTCTGATGCAGGCAGCTTTGAATGGTACCGATCCTGTTATTTTCCTTGAAAGCCAGAGAATATATGATGTTGGCGAGCAATTCCATGAGGGTGGTGTTCCGGAAGAAGAATATGAGATAACAATCGGTGATCCGGATATAAAACGTACTGGTTCTGACGTTACGATTCTGTCCATAGGTGCTACCCTATACAGAGCAATTAAGGCTGCCGATATTCTGGCTGAAAAATATGGTATCAGCGCTGAGGTCATTGATGCCAGAAGCCTTGTTCCGTTTGACTATAGCAAGGTTATTGAAAGCGTTAAAAAGACAGGCCGTATAGTAATAACAGGCGATGCTTGCGAGCGGACATCATTTATGAGAAACATGGCTTCTCATATTACAGAGCTTGCTTTTGACTATCTTGATGCTCCGCCTGTAGTAGTTGGAGCTAAGAATTGGATTACTCCTGCCCACGAGTTAGAGAACGCTTTCTTCCCACAGCCTGAATGGATTGTAGACGCTATCCATGAGCGGATTCTCCCATTACCCGGACATGTGTGCACTCATAATTTCACTGAGATTGAGCAGCTTCGTGAGAACCGGATGGGAGTATAAGGAATTAATTAAGTATATGGGGTGGATTTTATGATACAAAATCTTGAAGGCCAGGTTGCCATAGTAACAGGCGGGGGACAGGGCTTAGGAGAAGCGCTTTGCCGCAGATTGGACCAGGAAGGTTTGAAGGTGGTAGTGGCCGATATAAACCTGGAGCAGGCTGAAAGGGTAGCGGCAACACTTAAAGATGCTATTGCAGTTGGTGTAAATGTATGTGATGAGGTCCAGGTGGATGATATGGTGGATAAAGCTGTGAAGCATTTTGGAAAGCTTGATTTGATGGTTTCAAATGCTGCAATACTCATAGCAAAACCCGTGACCGACTTTCCATATAATGAATGGCAAAGAATGATTGATGTGAATCTCAACGGATTTTTTCTATGTGCCAGAGCCGCTGCACGTGTTATGATACCAAACAGAAAAGGCAACATTATTCAGATAAACAGTAAATCGGGTAAAAAAGGCTCTTATAAGAATTCAGCATATGCAACGGCTAAATTTGCCGGAATAGGTTTAACCCAGAGTCTGGCTCTGGAGCTTGCCGAATATGGCATAAGAGTGAATGCCATCTGTCCCGGGAACTTGCTCAATTCACCGTTATGGAATGACGGGCCGAATGCCCTGTTCAAGCAATATGCCAGAAACCAGGGGATAACTGAGGATCAGGTCAGGCAGAAGTATTTGAATCAGGTTCCATTAAGAAGAAGCTGTGAGTATGATGATATTGCTAATGTACTTGTATTTCTGGCGTCAGATTCAGCCAGTTATATGACCGGGCAGGCCATAAATGTAACAGGCGGCCAGGAAATGAGATGACAGCATATCCGCATTTGTGACCAGGCGCCTGGGCGATGGCAGGAAACGTTCTAAATATTAGAATACCTGTCGATATATTAATGTAGGAGGCGATAATGTGCTCGGTGTAGAACGAAGAAATAAAATTCTGGAAATGATTAATGAGAAGAAAAGTATCACGGTTCAGGAAACGGCAGCCATTTTTAATGTTACCGAGGAAACGATCAGAAGGGATTTTAAAAACCTTGAGAAAAAGGGATTGCTGGCAAGGATACATGGGGGAGCCGTGTTGCCGGAAGAATCAAAAACTGAGCCATCCCTGGAAATGAGGGAGGGTATAAATATAGCCGGCAAGGATGCTATTGGTAAAAAAGCTGCTGATCTGATAGAGGATTATGACACTATAATACTGGATGCCAGTACCTCGGCTCTTTATGTAGCCAAGAATATTAAGAATAAAAAAGGCCTCACTGTAATAACTAACGCAGAAAGAATTATTTTCGAGCTTTCTGCCTGTAAAGACATAAAACTTATATCATCAGGAGGGGTTTTAAGGAATAAAAGCTTATCATATGTCGGGAAGATGGCTGAAACCGTGATCAAAAACTACTACGCCAACAAATTATTTTTCTCCTGCAGAGGTTTTTTACCTAAGATAGGGCTGACAGACTCCAGTGAACAAGAGTCAGAGATTAGAAGGACTATGATGGAATGCTCGGATAAGGTTATTTTTCTTTGCGACCATACCAAATATAGCAGAGTTGGTTATGTAAACACCGCAAAACTGGAAGAC
>JAAYTR010000065.1 GCA_012523685.1 Clostridiaceae bacterium
ATTCTCGAATCAGCCGGACCAAGTCCTGTAAAAGCAAGTACACATATGATTACTGTGATAAGGACTATGACAAATAATTTAAAGGTCCTGTTATCATTCATGTGGAGCTTCCTCCTTCTCTTTCTTATTCATACCTTTTAAGTATTCTTAAGTATTATAAGTCTTATTTCTCTTACGAGTCAACAAACTCCTGTGCTTTTATCCACAGAGCGCACTCAACCCTTTTTTTCTCAAGCTCACAGCCTATTTCGTAAGGTATTTTAATATCCTTGTTAAACTGCCAGGCATTCGCGGCGCATCCGCCGCTGCAGTAGAATTTTGCCCAGCAGGAATTACATTGGGGTTTAGTGTACACATTTGTATCACTAAAGATTTCCCTGATTGGATTTCCATTCAATCCGTCAAAAACATTTCCCAGATTAAATTCTTTATGGCCTACAAACTGATGGCAGGGGTAAAGTTCCCCCTCGGGAGTTACTGCCAGATATTCTGTACCGGAGCCGCAGCCTCTCAGACGTTTTGCTATACAGGGTCCTCCCTCCAAATCAATCATGAAATGAAAGAAATTAAACCATTGTCCATTTTTTCTGCGGTCAACATATTCCTTTGCCAAACGTTCATATTCGTCGCAAACAGCCTTTAAATCTTCATTTCGTATATCCAGCCCTGAATCTTTTGCGGCAACTACCGGTTCAACAGATATCTGATCAAATCCTAAATCGGCCAAATGTAGCACATCAGCGCCAAAATCAAGATTTTTACGGGTGAATGTCCCCCGGACATAATAGTCTTTTTCGCCTCTTTCATCCACCATCTTTTTTATCAGAGGAAGAATCCGGTCATATGAGCCTTTGCCGTCGATGCGTTTTCTGACTTCATCATTTATTTCTTTCCGGCCATCGAGACTCAGCACCACATTATGCATATTCTCATTTATATAGGCGCGTTTCTCTTCATCAAGGAGTATTCCGTTGGTGGTGATGGTGAACCTGAAATTCTTGTTCGATTCTTTTTCCTTCTCTCTTGCATATTCGACTATACCTTTTACAACATCAAAGTTCATAAGGGGTTCTCCCCCAAAAAAATCAACTTCAAGATTTCTTCTGTTACCTGAGTTTTCGATCAGAAAATCAACAGCTTTCTTTCCCACTTCAAGGCTCATCAGCGAACGATGCCCCATATACTCGCCAGTACCTGCAAAACAATAGCTGCATCTTAAATTGCAATCATGGGCTATATGTAAACACAGAGCTTTTACCACCGTCTGTTTTGTCCAGACAGGCAACATCTCGGTATAGGGATCTTCAGCAAACAGCAATTTGTTATCTATTAAATATTCAATATCTACGATAGCTTCGTTAATTTGTGTTTCATCATATTTGGTAAGCTCTCTGAGTTTGTTAGGGTTAAGGGTTCCATCAGAGTCATAGCAGCCTAAAACATCACAGGCAATGTCGTCAAGCAAATGAACAGCACCGCTCATAACATCTAATACTATATTCTCTCCATGGATTTTAAAGGCATGTATCATAAATTTCCTCCATAAATATTTGCAAAAAAAGAACACAACAAGAAGGGCTTTGCAGCCCTTCCGCAAAATAAGCAATTTATTTTATTCTTATACGGCATTTACTTTCTCTCGCACTTCTGATTTGCTACTGTGCATGATGTCTTGCATGCTGATTGGCATGAAGTCTGGCATTCGCCGCAGCCCGCTTTTTGTATCTCCTTATTTAAGGTAGATTTATTAATGGTTTTGATGTGTTTCATTGTATGTTCCTCCATCTATAATAAATTCAACAATAATAATATAACATAAGGTTATTTTTGTGTATAGGTTAAAAGCTAATTTCTCTCATAGACCTCATAGCCTGCATGCTCAATAATCATCGGAATATTTTTAACCTGTTCGCGGTCCAGATCCTGATAAGACGGTATTTGATTAAATCTCAGCGTTACTTCCTCCAATTCCTCCCATGAAACTAAACAAGCATGGCGTCTGTTTATTAAATCTTTCGCCTTTTTAGCGTTGCCCGTCTGGTTCAGGGGCCATGTTACCCAACCTGATGCAAAATGAAATGCATTCCATCGTAAATGCTCCTGTTTTGAAAGATTTTCCAGTCTTTCCCCGGTCAGATACTCCGAAAGATTAACGGCCGGTCTATTGTTGTCACCTGTCTTTTCCCTCATCCCGAGATTTAAGAGACGCAGTTTTGTGGCTATATTTGAAGCCGCCGAACGATTCGACTCCTTTGTGAAAACATCAAGATCCCTCCAGTTATCGGCCGGCTCGATATTATACAAACTGTTAAAAAGAGCGTTCATTTTTCTGGCCATACTATCCATTATCTCATTGATGATGATATTCTCTGTGAAAATATCCGAGCATCTCCCGAAAAATCTGACGTCAGGCAGCAGCATTGATTTTTCCAGATACGCATAGTCCTCGTTATTTGTAATATGTACTGCAATAATAGGATTTTTATCAGCCCGGCTTCTGTTTACCAATCTCTGAATCTCTATAGCTGTTTCAATGTTAAGCTTATCATTGTCCAACGCAACTACTATATAATTCATTGTATTTATATTACTTTCAAGAGCCTGATAGAATTCCTCCGATCCAGGCACCGCCTCACAGGTTTCTATATGATAGTTGTTTTTGAGTCCCGGATATTTGTTATATAGAAATCCCCGTTTTTTTGTCATTTCTCCGTCAGTTATAACAGCTCTGTAATCCCCGCCTATAAATTGCCCCAGATAGATACTTTTTCGCAATATCTCCATACCAACCGGACCAAACCCGGCAATAAATATTGTAAAGCCTGATAATGCCTTTGCCAGTTTTGTATCCATAGGCAAATAATCATGTATCGGATAGGTTTCAAATAATTGTCTTGCGGTAATATCCGGAATGCTGAACGTCTTAACCTCAAAATCTGTATTCTTTTCTTTGTTTACAATTTCAAAATACTTCTCTGCACTCTCGTCAGTAGTGTTCACATAGAATTTAATTTTGTTTTCATCCATTTTACCGGTCTGAGCCTGCTTGAGAAATGCAAGAATCACCCTTGCGTTTATGCTTTCATTGCTTGATAAAGCAAATATATGAAGTTCCCTGTTTAATAGTCTTTTTGGAATACGCAGCTTTTTCATACCTGTTAAGTCCTGCCATACAGCATCTATAAGTATAAAGCGATCTTCTCTTAGTTTTAGCAGAAGGTCTCCGTCCTCTTCTCCATCCTGCAGACTTTCAACTACAATAAAGCATCGTGACTTTCCTCCGGCTTTAAGACTCTTTATGAGATTTAAAGATTCCCCGTTAAACCCCAGAAAAATATACGTTTGCTGACTGTTCCCAAACAGAAGCTTTAAACGGGATAGAAATTTGATTCCAAAAGCAGACAAGATAGTCATTATTGTAAGAAGTGCTCCCAAAATATGTACCAGACTAAGAGAAAAAGTATAGAAGCCATTATTCAAAACAATCTCATTTAAATCAGAAAAATCGCTTTCCATAATAAAAATTCTGCAGGTACTGAATAAGGCAAGAAAAGCTGCAGAAAAAACCTCAAGCGGTTCATTGGAATCAGTGGGAATATATCCGATTGTATATAGTATAAGCCCTGCAATTACCGTGAATATTGCCAAAGGTATTTTGATTCTATCATAAATATGACGGAATTTTGCCATGAAGAAACAAGAAATAACTACGATGACTAATGAGACAGATAATGACATTAGTGATAATGGAAACAGCATTTTTATATCCTCACATCTGATAATTATAATCAGAGATTACAAACCGGTCTATAATTATTGAAAACTCGAAGCGAGGGAACTATCTATTCTCGTTTTAAGCTCTTTTTCAATACCCTGATTCTTATATTCATTGTCTACCATCACATTTATCTTTCCGTTAATTTCTTCGTCGCCGGACAGACTGGCGAATCCTACCATATAGTCAAAGTCCCATGCGGTCACAACAATTTTCAAATTTTCTACCATATCGGAAAGATGCTTAAAATCTGTCGGTACATCATCCCGCCCTGCCTCAGCAAGAAGTTCTATGAGACGTATGTAGTCAATTTCATAACCCTCGCGATACTTTATCATATTATCCCCCGTTTTTTTCATGCTTATTTCATTCAAAAGTATCTATAACATAATCATAATATTTTTTTAATCTTTTAACAAGGAAAGAATTGTTGATGTTATATCAATTCAATTTTTATAAAAATTTTATCGAAAGTCTTAAATTTTGTTGCCATGGCAACCGATTTTTTATAAATTACACTCTATAATTGAAGTAAAGACACGAAGAATTATTCTTTAACTAAGAAACGGAGGTATAATTTAGTGAAAAGAACTATAATAAAAATTGATGAAGAAAAATGTAATGGCTGTGGAATATGTATTTCTGCCTGTGCCGAGGGAGCTTTGCAGCTGATTGACGGTAAAGCTAAGCTTATCTCAGAGTCATACTGTGACGGCTTAGGAGCATGCCTGCCCGAATGCCCCACAGGTGCGATTACCATGGAAGAACGTGAAGCTGATCCCTTTGACGAAGAAGCTGTAAAAGCAAATATGGAAAAGGCCATGTTGCAAAAGGCTGAGGAAAAAACTTCACCGGCTATGCCTTTGGCATGCGGTTGTCCTGGTTCTAACGCCCGGGCTATAGAGAGAAAACCTGCAGCATATGTTCCTGACCATTCCGCAAGATATAATGTTAGACCTGAATCTCAGCTGCGTCAATGGCCATGTCAGATTAAGCTGGTTTCACCTCAGGCGCCATATTTTGAAAATGCTCATTTACTGGTAGCGGCAGACTGTACCGCATTTGCTTATGCAAACACCCATGAGGATTTTATTCGTAATAAGATTACCATAATTGGCTGCCCAAAACTTGATGAAGTTGACTATTCAGAAAAACTTGCTGCAATTCTCAGCTATAACAATATAAAGAGCGTTACTGTACTGAGAATGGAAGTTCCTTGCTGCGGCGGTATCAGCAATGCTGTTAAAAATGCTTTGATAAAAAGCGGAAAAATGATACCCTGGAGTGTTATTACAGTAACCACTGATGGTCAAATCATAGAGAATTAAGAGTTAATAGTTTATTGAACACTAAACTGTGGTAATACACTATATAAGCTATTGTCATCATTTACAAATATTCCAGGAATTTCGAATTAATAAAAGAAAAGAGAGGTACAATTTATGTCTATGTTTTGTTTTCAATGTGAACAAACAGCAGGAGGAAAAGGTTGTACAGTGGCCGGTGTATGCGGCAAAAATGCTACTGTGTCAAACAAACAGGATGAATTAACCTGCGCACTTGTAGGACTGGCCCGTGCAACAGAAAAAAAGTCTTCCAAGGAAGCTGATGTCCTTATGATGGAAGGTCTTTTCACAACAATTACAAATGTTAATTTCGATCCCGATTCGGTAGACGCATTAAAATTTCGTATTGAAGATGAAAAGAACAGACTTGGGGGAGCCGAAAACCTGCCCTCCGAATCTTTGTGGTCAGGTAACCCTGATATTGTTTCTTTGCGCTCAACTCTGCTTTTAGGACTTCGTGGTATGGCTGCATATGCATATCATGCTTATCATTTGGGTAAGGAAGATCAGGATGTTAACAACTGGTTCCATAAAGGCATGAGAGCCCTTGGAGAAGAATATTCTGTTGAACAATGGCTTGAACTTCTGATGGAATTCGGAAAAATTAATTTAAGATGTATGGAGCTTCTCGACGATGCAAATACGTCTGCTTATGGTCATCCCGTTCCTACTAAGGTTACAACCATTGTAGAGAAGGGACCATTTATTGTAGTCTCCGGCCATGATCTTCTTGATCTTAAAATGCTGCTTGAACAGACCGAAGGTAAAGGTATTAATATTTACACACATGGCGAAATGCTTCCTGCTCATGGATATCCGGAACTTAAAAAGTATAAACATTTAAAAGGCAACTTCGGAACAGCATGGCAGAATCAACAAAAGGAATTCAAAGATGTTCCCGGAGCATTCCTGTTTACGACAAACTGCCTTATGCCGCCTAAGGACACATACTCTGACAGAGTGTTTACAACCGCGGTAGTGGCTTATCCCGGACTCATTCATGTTGACAGTAAGCCAGACGGCACAAAGGATTTTTCTGCGGTAATTGAAAAAGCTCTTGAATTAGGTGGATATAAAGAAGATAAAGTTATGACAGGTATCAACGGTGGCACCGAACTGATGACAGGCTTTGCCAGAAATACCGTCTTAGGAGTGGCCGACAAGATTATAGACGCCGTCAAAGCCGGAGCAATCAAACACTTCTTCTTAGTCGGGGGTTGTGATGGCGCTAAGCCCGGAAGAAATTATTATACCGATTTTGTAACCCAGACACCTAAAGATACCGTTATCCTGACCCTTGCATGCGGAAAGTTCCGTTTTAACGATCTGGACATTGGTTCCATCGGTGGATTACCTCGTATTATGGATATGGGACAATGTAATGATTCGTATTCGGCAATCCAGGTAGCCCTTGCTCTTGCAAAGGCATTTGATTGTGGTGTTAATGACCTTCCTCTTACTTTGGTGCTCTCATGGTATGAGCAAAAGGCCGTTTGTGTTTTACTGACACTATTGGCACTGGGAATTAAGAATATTTATATTGGACCCTCAATCCCAGCCTTCTTCTCGTCCACTGTTCTTAATGTATTGGTTGAGAAATTTGGTTTGACCCCCATAAGCACACCGGAAGCAGATCTGAAGAAAATTCTCGGCTAATATTAAAAGAAATATTAAGAGGCATCGTACGATGCCTCTTTTGTTACTGTTTTAACTTAACCCATATTCCTCAGCCAGCTTTGTAAAAGCTTCAAGACTTCTTTCTATCATTCCCGTGTCTGCACAGTAAGCTATTCTTACATATCCGGGACCTCTAAAGCCACTGCCGGGAACAATCAATATATTATATTTTGCAGCCACACGACAGAATTCAACATCATCTTCAACAGGTGCTTTTACAAATAAATAGAATGCTCCGTCGGGCTTTATGCACTTAAAGCCAATTTTAGTCAGATGGTTATAAAGCAAATCACGCTTTTTCTTGTAGCTTTCAGTGTCTACAGCTACATCAAGGTTGTCGGCAATGACCTTCTGAAAAAGTGAAGGCGCATTAACAAAGCCTAAAGTACGGTTTAAGGTAACCATTACTGAAATCAGCGTCCCAACATCAGGTATTCTGCTGCTTGCTGCAATATATCCAATTCTCTCACCGGGCAGAGCCAATGATTTACTGAAAGAGTTTATAGAAATGCTCTTGTTAAATACTGACAGAGTGTTTGGTACTTCTATTCCATCATAAACCAGACTTACGTATGGCTCGTCAGAAATAACAAAAATACTTATTCCCAGTTCCGCCTCTTTTTTCTCTAAAACTTTATTAAGCCTCTCCAGGGATTCCCTGTTGTAAACAACCCCTGTAGGATTATTGGGAGAATTTATAATAATGGCCTTTGTCTTATCAGTTATTGCTTTTTCAATTGCATCCACATCAATCTGAAAACTATCCTTTATTGTATTAACAATTACTGTTTTCCCACTTGCTTGCTCAATATAGGTTCCATACTCTACAAAGAATGGTGCCAGCACAATAACTTCCTCTCCCGGATTCAAAAGAGCTTTTAGAGTCACATTCAGACCTGCAGCAGCCCCGCATACCATGATGATATTATTCTCATCAAGGGAAATACCACTCTTTTTCTGGAGATAAGCAGCCACCTTCAGTCTTACATCAGGAAAACCTGCATTGTTCATGTATTTATGAAGCCCCTGCTCTCTGCTGTTAACATATTTCTTAAGGGTTTCTATGACCTTAACAGGCGGTTCCAGTTCAGGATTTCCAAGGCTGAAATCATAAACCTTATCGTCCCCGTATATCTTTTTTAAGCGGGCTCCCTCTTCAAACATGGCCCGTATCATGGACGACTTTCCAAGACCTTCTACAAGCTTTTCATTAAACATAACCATTCTCCTCTCAGTGGACTATCCCTTTTCCCGTTAAATATTCTTCCTTTATTCTTGTAAGCATTTTTATGCTCGGATCTTCATTTGAATATAAAGTAGTTATTAACACCTGTGCATAGCGTAAATCATCTAGTGTAAGGGTCGGATAATCCTCCACATCGTATTTACCGTCACCGTAATAACCGTAGAATAAGTCCCCGGTCTCTTTATTGACCCATTCTTCTGCCGTGTCGGATATTCCTGTCAGAATACGCTTTGCTACCTGAAGATATTCGTATTTTGCTGTGCTGAAGTACATTTCAAATAAGAAGTTCATTTCGTTAACCAGGTGGTTTAAGGACACATGGGTTTTTATACCCGGAGTGGCATCAAACCCGTAGTCATAGACTAAAATCCCTTGATTTTTCGTCTGATAGGCATTAGAAACAGCAAAATCACAGTAGAATTCAGCAAATTTATTGGCTGCTCTTAAGAACTGAGGTTCATTAAACCTTCTGTAACCTCTGAGAAGCGACAACGCAGCCTCTGTATCCCATCTTGTGTCAAAGAAACCAGCTCCCACTTTATAGTTCTCGTACAGTCCCACAGCCATAGGATCGGTTCCCCAAAATCCGTCTGAATTCTGCGTTTTTATTAATGTATCAATAGTGACATAGGCATAGTTCTCAAAGAAACGACCTTCAATACCCAAATATTTGTTTCCGATATGATTTGCACTGTTTCTGTAGAAGCCATTAGCACTATATGGCGCATATCCGTAGGGTAAGAAATAATACTGGCCGTCACCGCCCCATTTTCTTACCCGGCTCAAATCCCCTACCTTAACAGCGTCTACAGCTGTTGCATCATCCCAGTCAACAAGTTTTGTTTTTGAGATAATTCCCCATTGCTCGGAAAAAGAATTCTCAGCGGCGGGAAGTGTTACCTTAATACCATTACTGTTTATTTGAATGTTCTCAGCCTTTTCATACAATTCTTTCCGGATATTATTGGTGCCTTTCTCATATATACTGCTGTAACTGAAAAAGCCGTTCATAGTAGCAGAATCAATATAAACAGAACCGGGCTCTAAAGTGCTGAGAAGTTCACTGTCAGTATTTTGGCCCTCATATACCCCGATAACTGATTTTGTTTGATCCAGGCCCTCTGGATACTCAATCGTTCTTAAGTCATATTCGTCAAAGACGAAGGGAAGCATAAGGCTTATAGTCCTGGGATTTAAACCCTCAGGCTCGTATTTCAGGTAATAGTATAAGTCACCGTTATTAAAGATGTATGAATCATAAAGAAGATAGCCAATAATTCTGTCATTAATTTTTATGGCATAGGTTTCTATTATTTCGTCTGCCTGTTCATTATATCTTTCAACCCTCTCGACAAGCTTAAGCTCCACATCGGGTGTCTCAACAACCGGAAAACGGTCTACACTGTTAAGGCCGTTGTTAATGGAATAAAGGTTGCCGGGTTGCTTCCTTCCTGTATAATCAGCAGCATTCACTATATTTGTTAATGCGTTTGAACTTATTACCCCGGGGGCAAATGAAAAGAAAACAAATACGATAATAAGGAAATATGATGCCATAATTCGGGTAACCCGCCTGTTTTTCATGTCTACCTCCAAAAATCATGCTCTTATGTATCTGTTTATTAGCGTATAAAAGTTCACGTCCAATCAGATTTCGCCCTCATGGATAAGCGTAAATACAATCTGTTCAAACTGTTAAATAAAACAATCCCTTGCAAAATCGTACCCTAAATTAAAGGCTTTAATATTAACGTCAACAAATTGCGGTTTCACTGTCTTTTCTACGGCTTTTAACCAAATCTCTTTGTCAATTTCCGTACATTGAGCCATAACGCCAATCATTACAACATTTGCGGTCTTAATATTCCCGCATTTTTCTGCCATATCAAGTGCCGGAACATCAACTACTTTTTTATAATTGTCTTTAATTCTCTCAATTATGTTCTCAGGATACTTTGCCTTGCCTGTTATTACCGGCATTGGATCTATTCTTTGAGTATTGATAATAATTGTTGCATCCTTTTTCGCATAGTCAATCCATCTGAGAGCCTCAAGTTTTTCAAAGCATAAAATAATATCTGCCTCATTCTTTTCTATAACAGGAGAAAAGATTTTTTCACCCATTTTAACATAGGTTACAACACTTCCTCCACGCTGGGACATTCCATGGACCTCAGAAACCTTAACATCAACTCCTGAGCTTAATGCTACATCTCCCAGGATGCGGCTGGTAAGCAGCGTTCCCTGTCCACCTACTCCTACAATCATAATACTTGTATTATTCATTCTGGCCACCTGCCTTCTCTATTGCATTAAATTTGCATACTCTTGGACAAAGATCACAACCTACACATTGAGTAGGATTTATCTCAATGTGATCATCCCTGTCAACAATTGCAGGGCAGCCTAGCTTCATACACATACGGCATTTGGTGCATTTATCCTGATTAATTGTTAAAACAGGGCCGAATTTTACATATTTTAAGAGTGCGCATGGTCTTTGGGCAATTATTACTGAAAGCTCGTCGGCTGCGACTTCCTCCTTAACAATCTGCTCAAACTCTTTTAAATTGAAGGGATCACATACTTTAACCCTGTCTACGCCAACAGCATGGCAAAGTTTAACCAGATCTACCTGCTTTGCAGGTTCACCCTTTATGTTAAATCCGGTGGTTGGATTATGCTGATGACCTGTCATACCTGTTATGGAATTGTCCAATATAATAACAGTTCCCTTACTGTTGTTGTAGACCATATCAATTAAACCGGTAATTCCTGAATGAATAAAGGTAGAATCGCCTATTACAGCGACGGTCTTCTTACTTTGCTCAGCGCCTCTGGCTTTTTCCATGCCAAGGGCAACCCCTACACTTGCACCCATACAAACAGTAGTGTCAACCGATTCCAATGGGGCAAGAGCTCCGAGGGTATAACATCCAATGTCGCCGGAAACTGTTAGCTTAAGCTTTTTCAGTACATAATATGTAGCACGGTGAGGACACCCTGCGCATAACACCGGAGGCCTTCCAGGTACTTCAATCTGTATATCATTAAGTTTTTCTGAAGTCTCTCCAAATATCTTCTCTTTAATAAGAGCAGCACTGTACTCCCCTATAACAGGAAGCTTGTCTTTGCCTGTTACATTCAGCCCCATCAGGCGGCACTGATTCTCTATAAACGGCTCTAATTCTTCTATTACGTAGAGAGTTTCGACTTGTGATGCAAATTCTTTAATTAGTTTTTCAGGCAAGGGATAAACCATTCCAATCTTTAGATATGACACATCTCCAAAAGCTTCTCTGGCATACTGATAAGCAATACCGGCAGTGATTACTCCAATTTTCCTGTCTCCCCATTCGATTCTGTTCAGTGAAGAGTTTTCTGAGTATTCTCTTAACTTTGCCATTCGCTCCTCTACCGAAACATGTCTGCGCCTTGCCATCGCCGGCATCATTACATATTTGGCCGGATTTTTAACATAGGGCTTTAATTCACAGTTCTCCCTGTCCTGTAACTCAACAATTCCCTGGGAGTGGGCAATTCTTGTTGTAAGACGCACAATAACAGGTGCATCAAACTCCTCACTTATTTTGAATGCTTCTTTTGTGAAATTCTTGCATTCTTCACTGTCTGATGGCTCGATAACAGGAACTTTTGCACCTCTTGCAATTATTCTTGTATCCTGCTCATTCTGGGAGCTGTGCATACCGGGATCATCAGCGACAAATATAACCAATCCGCCGTTTACACCGGTATAAGATGCTGTAAACAGAGGATCTGCAGCTACGTTCAAACCTACATGCTTCATTGCGCATGTAGCTCTCGCACCGGCATATGATGCCCCTATAGCAACCTCCAGGGCTACCTTCTCATTGGGCGCCCATTCGGAATAAATCTCATCATATTTTGCGATATTTTCAGTAATCTCGGTGCTGGGTGTTCCGGGATATGCTGTCGCTACCGTCGCCCCTGCCTCGTAGACACCGCGGGCAATAGCCTCGTTGCCTAATAAAAGTTTCTTCATAGTCGTCTCTCCTCATATATAAAATCTAACTTTACTACATTAAAGTGCTTATACAATTATACAGATAAAATCTGGCCAGAGCAAATCCCATTTTTTCTGTTGTTCATTGTAATAGCGGCGCAATAATCCCATAGATAAATGAATATAGAAGTGGAATAAAAATTGCCGGAAGCATGTTTCCAACCTTAAATTTCTTTATTTCAAGCAGATTAAAACCAATGGCTAAAATCAGGACACTTCCAACCAGCGACATCTGTGATACTACAACATCGCTTAAGAGCGGCTTTAAGACACCGGCTAAAACTGTAATCGCTCCCTGGTATACTAATACCGATAAACCGGAAAAAACAACACCAATACCTAATGTAGCCGAAAAGACAACGGCGCTGATACCATCAAGCATGGACTTGGCAAGGAGAATGTCGATTTTCCCGTAAAGTCCGTCCTCCAAAGAGCCTACAATGGCCATGGCACCTACAACATAAACCAGACTTGCAGTCACAAAACCTTTGGCAAAATTGGATTCCTTACCTGCAAAACGGTTTTGAAACCAGATAGCCATTTTATCAAGGCCTTCCTCAATTTTTATGGCTTCACCAATTAGGCTTCCTATTACCAGACATAATATCATTCCTGTTATGTAATTCCTGTCAAGCTTTCCTTGCTCTGTTACCGTAAATACGCCCTGTAGAGTTCCCGAAATTCCCACAATAATTACTGCGAGACCGATAGCCTGCATAATAGTAGTTTTAAATTTTTCAGGTATGCCTTTTTTTAGAACGATCCCAATAATCCCGCCTATTATTATTGCAATGACATTTACTATGGTTCCTAATCCGTGCATTTCTTATTTGCTCCTTATTTAAGTTCAACTACCGTAACTCCGGTGTCGCCTTCACCGTACTTACCCAAGCGGTATGCCGCAACATGGGAATGACCTTTAAAATGGATATGAATGGCTTTTCGCAGTGTTCCGGTACCTTTCCCGTGAATTATTGAGACCTCATGAAGTCCTGCGATAACGGCGTCATCAATGTATTTGTCTACCTTTTCAATGGCTTCCTCCACATTGAGTCCGCGCAAATCCAGTTCAAGCTTGACAGCTGAAGCTTTTACTCCTGCTACCCTAACTCTACTTAATTTCTCAAGAGACTCCTTTTGCTCATCTACACGCTTTAGCTGCTTAGTATTGACTTTAACCTTCATTATACCTGCCTGTACCATCACCTGTCCATCAGAATCAGGCTCATCAAGCACAGTTGCTTTTTGGTTGAGATTGAGCATTAATACAGTCTCTCCGGGTTTTAAATCCTTTGGGGCTTCATGATTTTCATTTATATCAAAGGACTCAACCAATCCGCCTTCTATATTATCAAGATTGCGAATCCCTGCCCTGGCTTCCTGTAGACTCTTTTCGTTATTTGCATCAATCCCTTGCTTATATAGCTCCTTTAAACGATCAAGAAGTTCTTCTGATTCATATCTTGTATTCATTACTATTGCACGGGCTTCTTCCTTCGCCTTTGCAATAATATTGCTTTTCTCTTTATTTATCCTTTCCTTTTCCTTTTTGATTTCTATCTTCAATTTTTCAATTTCACTCTTAAGTATCGCAGCCTCATCTTTTTCCTTCTCGGCCTGTGTCCGGTTCTTCTCTATATCGGAAAGAACATCTTCAAAGCGGATATTATCCTGGGTTAAATATTCCTTTGCCTTATAAATTATATGAGCATCCAGACCCAGCTTCTGGGATATAGCAAAGGCGTTGCTTTTTCCCGGAACACCCACCAGAAGCCTGTATGTGGGACGAAGCGTCTCAACATCAAACTCACAGCATGCATTTTGAACATTTTTTGTTGTCATTGCATAGATTTTCAATTCACTGTAGTGGGTGGTTGCCATGGTGCAAATACCTCTTTTGGTAAGCCCCTCCAGTATGGCCATAGCCAGCGCTGCCCCCTCTGTAGGATCTGTTCCTGCACCAAGCTCGTCAAATAAAACCAGCGAGTCCTCATCTGCTTTATCCAAAATATATACAATGTTTTTCATGTGAGAAGAAAAAGTACTTAAGGACTGTTCTATACTCTGTTCGTCACCGATATCGGCATAAACACTTCCAAAAATGCCAAATTCACTGCCTTCTTTAGCAGGAATATGCAAGCCGGATTGAAGCATCAGCACAAATAGTCCCACGGTTTTAAGTGTTACAGTCTTTCCACCGGTGTTTGGCCCTGTAATTACTAATGTGGTAAACTCATAGCCCAGCTCAATGTCAATCGGCACTACTTTATGTTTGTCCAGAAGCGGGTGTCTGCCTTGTTTTATTTTTATTTGTCTTTTATCTGTAAGATGCGGGCAGATACCATTCATATCACGGGAAAGCTTTGCCTTGGCAAACATGAAGTCCAGCCTGGACAATATATCAACATTAATACCAAGCTCTACTCTAATCTCTGCTACTTTGGCTGAAAGCTCTTCCAAAATACGCTCAATTTCATGCTGCTCTCTAATTAGCAGAGCCTTAATCTCGTTATTAGCTTCAACTATAGACAGCGGTTCTATAAAAACAGTCGCTCCTGATGCAGACATGTCATGAACCAACCCCGGAACCTGGCTTTTGAATTCCTGCTTAACCGGAATGACATAACGGTCGCCCCTTATGGTAACAACAGCGTCCTGCATTATCTTTTTGTATTCATTGGAACGGATAATAGCAGACAGCTTGTCTTTTATACCATCCTGCTTCTGCCGGATACTCTTTCTTATGGAGAACAGTTCAGGGCTGGCGCGGTCAGATATTTCTTCCTCACTTATTATTGCGTTTGAAATTGCGTCCTCTACATGCTTAAATACTGTAATCTGACGCCCCAGTTCTAAAGCTGTATTACCTTCCCAGTCAGCAGGCACATCATTGGTGAGAAATTGTTTTATAACCCTTCCACAGCGCAGGACATCTCCAGTTTTTAACAGCTCGGATATGCTCAGGGTTGACCCGATTTCAACCCGTCTTAGCGATCCACGGATGTCATGGATTCCCCCAAAGGGGGCGCCTCCCTTTCGCCATAAATAAGCTGCAGCATCACTGGTTTCCTTAAGTCTGTCCTGTACTTCATAATAGTCTGAAACAGGCTTCAAACTCTCAATATATGATCTTCCAAGTGCAGAAACCGTTCTTTCACTTAGCATTTTCATAATTTTATCGTATTCAAGAACACGTAATGCTCTATTGTTCATTAAAATCTCCTCTTGTTGCATAAACACAATATATATTATTTATAGTATCTCCCTCTGTCTTTCTAGGCGTTGGCGAAGAATCTTTTTGTTGACATACAATGTCCTTAATTCCACTTGTTACTGCTAAAAAACTGCGACAATATATGCCGCAGCTGGTAGCAAGGTGACAACATCCAATCAACTAATCAAGATTTCCTGACCTTTGGTGCAATCTTTTCAAAATAATATCTTATCCATGCTGTAAACAATATATCATATATTACAAAGAACACCTGCAAAACGATCCCCGCCAGAATAACCATGGCGCCTTCAGTGAATGATGGCGGCAGAAAAACCTTCGCAAAACTCCAGGCCGGCCACAGAAAGAGATTAAATACAGCAAGTTTCAGCAGTATCTCAAGCCATAACTTTCTCAACGATTCAATATGGAACTTTAACATTGTATATATGCCAAAGAACAATACATACGGCAATAGATTCAACTTTTCCGGAATTAAAAGAAAACCTGCTGCACATGTTACCACATAAGCAGCCCAGGCCAGTTTAACACCAGCTTCCAGCATAACAACCGCAAGGATAAAGCCGGCTAAAACATAAAACCCCAGTCTTCCTGTCGGAACGATTGATTCCAAAAACAACACTATAACAATGAATGCTGATAAAATTCCCGTCAGAGCAATTTTTCGAGTTTTGTCCTTTGACTCTTTATTCTTAGTTCCTGAATTCGAACCTTTTTCCAAGATAAAAACCCCGTTCAAAATTATTGTCTAACAGCAGCCTATAAGATCTCCGCCCATGCATTCACAGCAGGTATCTGCACACCAGAGATTAACGCAGAGATTACACATGTCCGGACTTCTATGGTAGCTGTTATTATAATAATAATTCTGCCTGTATCCGGTAGATTGCTGGTTAAGGTTATTCAATGCATTTCTGTATTCGAAATTGGCGGGGTCCATATTAGCTGCCCTTTGAATATTAGTATACCCTCTGTCATACCAGCCTCTTCTCAGGAAGATAAGACCTTGTAAATAGTACCATGCAGCATTTCTGTTTTTCATTCTGTCTAATATCTTCTGTGCTTCGTTTAAATTGCCGCTGTTTATATACATCCTGGCCCTGTTTTCAAGATCAGTCTCATTCGCATACTGATACTGGGTATTAAATCCCGATTGCGACTGAGAGCCGGCTCGCTGCTGTTGTTGCTGCTGCTGATATTGTTGTCTGTATGCTCCACCCGATGCATTACTATTATCATAAGACTGCTCATAATCCGGTCTGTACTGATAATTTCCGGCATTTTTCATAAGCTCATCATAAGCCTCATTAATCTCCCGCATTTTTTCTTCAGCTAAATCTGACAGAGGATTGTTCTGATATCTGTCAGGATGATACTTCTTAGCCAATTCGCGGTATGCCCGCTTTATTTCGTCGTAGCTGGCACCTTCTTTTATCCCTAAAACCTTATAAGGATTCTTTCTCATTTTTTATACCTCTTTCTTGCAACACCTTATCTGTTTTAACAATCAGTCCTGAATACAGTATATTATCCAGTATACCTTTATTCTTTTCAATAGTGAGAAGGGAATACGCTTTTTCTACTTCACTCAGTGTATAAGTCAAAGTAAAATTTACCTTTTCCCGTATTGATTCTTTAAAAGAATTTATATCATCACCTTTAAAGCCGTACTGACTAATCAGAGGATTAAAGGAATTATACTTTACGTCCTTTTCAATATCATCATAGGCATCCAGTATATAAATCCAACGGCCAAGATTGTAACCCATCCAACCTAAGGCTTTTCTGTCGTTTTCGTCATCAATACATTTACATTCAAAAATCTCCCGCATTATTGCTGCAAATTCATCAGCAACCTCATCCACCGAATCGCACCCCTGCTTTTCAAGGTCGGAAAGTGCTTTTAAATGATTTTCTATTTCAGCGCATTTTTCGGGATGTTTCTTTTTCGCTTTTTTGAAGGCTTTCTTTAATGTTAAAGCCCCGGTTCCCCCCATTACGTTCTTTTCATCAGTCCATTTATCCATTAAATTATAATACATTAAAATAATATTCATGTCTGATGTATATTCCGCAAATTTATTAGAAAAAATAATAAAACGTTTTTTTAATGGATGAGCAATACATCTTTGTCTTTTACCACCGATGGGAATAGAGCTCATAGAGTCTAAAAGAACATAAAGAAAGGCTAAATCATAATTGAGCGTGAGTCGTGAAACCTGACCGTAACGACGCCCAAGAGTTTTACACAAGCTGCAGTAATATCCCCGAAATACGTCATACTCACGCATTTTCAGTTCCGGCTTATCCGGTTCAACATAACCAAACATTAAGCAACCTCAATTCACCTAAGATGACTCTTCTGACTTTTTCTCTTCTTTAGTCTTATCAAAGCTGATTCCCTGAACATGAATATTTATGGAAGCAACATTCATACCGGTCATGCTTTCAATCGAGGATTTAACACGTTCCTGTATTCTCCATGCTACATCAGGTATGCGAGCTCCATATTCCACCAAAATATAGAAGTCGATTGTTACATCATTATCATCAATTTCTACCTTGACACCTTTGGTAGGATTCTTACGGCCCAAAACAGAGGAAATGTTCTCAGACAGATTTGCATTCATACCTGCTACACCCTCTATCTCACTTGCAACGGTGTGTGCTATAAGAGTAATAACATCAGCGCTAATTTTTATCTCGCCAATACTATCCTGCTCCAAAACATCATTTTTTTTCTCAGGCATATGAATACCTCCTGTTTCCTCGTTTCGATGGGACAGACAAACTCCATAATTTACAATATTATATCATTTAGTTATGTTTCAATGCAACTTTGACTGATAAGCGGAATAAGTATTCTATATATCAATAGTATTCACGAGAAGAGTATGAAGAATATAAACTTTTGGATTAAACAAATATTTATTTATGCATTTCCCTTTATGGCCGTAATCCTATGCCTGTTCGCAAAAGAAACATCACAGGTTGCAAAAAATGCAATATATCTGTGCCTTGACATTGTTATTCCGTCTTTGTTTCCATTTTTTGTACTGTCAAAGATTATTGTTCCGTATATTTCGCGGCTTCCATGTCCGGGATTCCTGAAAGGATTTATAGAAAGAGTTTTTCATTTGCCCTACTATACAATTATCATTATCCTGCTTGGATTTATGAGCGGTTACCCAAGCGGCGCAAAAATGACCCGTGATTTGTTTGATCAGAAGCTACTGAACAGCAAACAGGCTTCTAAACTGCTCCCTATGGCCAATAACTGCAGCCCTCTCTTCATCATTGGAACAATAGGCGCCGGATTATTCAAAAGCATTAAGCTGGGAGCTTTTTTGCTTTTAATACACTTGATTTCTGGCATAATGGCAGCACTTATAACAGGAAAACTCGTAAATTCTTTTGATTCGGGAAGAAAGGACAATAAAAATAATGTTCAGGAAGTAAGAAGATATAATCACGGGAATTTAAAAAGAAATACTGACCCTCCAGGTCTTTCATCACTGGTCACCGCATCAATCGAGGAGGCTGCGATACTGTGTATAAAAGTTTCAGGATATATTGTTTTTTTTGCTGTTATTTCCGAGCTGTTATCACTTTTAGGAGTTTTTTCGTTACTGGGCGGGCTATTTAGTGTACTATTTACAGGAAGTTTGCAGTCAGCAAGATATATGGAGCTAATGACTGCTTTATTAAAAGGATTTATGGAAATAACCTCCGGGGCGCAAGCCATTTATAATCTCAAAGGCATTCAGTTGAACATACAGTTGGCTGTTGTATCAATTATTTTCGGTTTTGCAGGATTCTCAGTTCATACTCAAATAATGGGGATAATGAAAAGCACCGGCAGTAAATATCGGGTTTTGTTTCTGGGGAAGCTGCTGCATGGTATTATAGCCGGAATAACAGCTTTTTTGGCGATTCAAATTATGCCCATGTCTATCCAGACATCAGAAATAGACGCTGTATCAAATATTGGTTTATTATGGACCCGCCCTGTGGTTATATTGATAATAATACTGTCTCTGATTATAGGACCATTTCGTGTGCCACCGCTAAAGAGAAAAGCTTCAAATGTAAACAAAATTTAAGTACTTTTATTCAATAAAAATCATTAAAAGATATATGCTATATATGCCTGTTATACATGATTTGAACATATTAAAACCCGCTATAATTGACATGAAACGCAATATATGTTACCGTTTAATATATTGTGATATATTTTCAGGGGGTTTTTGATGAGTACATTAAAGGATGTAGCAGAAAAAGCCGGAGTTACAGTAACTACCGTATCAAGAATGTTAAATGACAGAGGATATGTTAGTGAAAAAACTAAAAAGAAAATAAGACAGGCTATGAAAGAATTGAACTATCAGCCTAATGCATTAGCGCGTGCGCTTTCACGAAAGAAAAGTGACTTCATTGGTTTAATAGTTCCTTCAGCCAGCCATATGTATTTCTGTAAAGTAATAGATTATGTTGAGCATTTTGTTTCAAAGAATGGATATAAACTACTTCTTTGTAATTCCAATCTAGAACCTAAGAAAGAGATTGAATACTTTAATATGTTAAATGCTAATAAAGTAGCCGGTGTTATCATTGCAAGCCGTACCCAGGATATTGACAAAAATATAGCGATAGATGCTCCTGTTATATCAATTGATCGTGTTATCTCGCCATCAATTCCATCTATTTGCTCCGATAACTACCAGGGTGGAGTTCTTGCGGCGGAACACCTGATTTCTAAGGGTTGCAAGAAACTTGTCCATATAAGCGGAAGCACAAATCTTAATATGGATGCAAATAAGCGTTTTTACGGTTTTAAAGAGGTATGCGAAAAAAATGATATATCCTATATTGTTGTGGATGCAACCGAGGAACAGTTCCTTTCAATGCATTATGAAAATATTATAAATATGATCCTCGACAATCATCCTGATATTGATGGTATTTTTACATCAAACGATATAATTGCCGCACAGGCAATAGGTATATGCAAAAAAAGAAATATAAAAATCCCTGAACAGATTAAGATAGTTGGATATGACGATATTGATCTGTGTACGCTGTGCAGTCCGGCGATTACAACCATACACCAGTCAGTAAAAGAAATATGTCAGTATGCTGTTGAAAGCATTATCTTTAAAGCAGATAATAAAACGATTCCATCTAGCGTTGCCTTCCCTGTAACTCTTATTGAAAGAGAAACAACATAATTTATGCATATAAAAATAAGCGCTTTAATCAAGCGCTTATTTATTTATTAGAGTTATATACTTAACAGTTTTATCTATTAATCAGTTTATTAATTGCTGGTATGTGCATGCTTTTATACATATGTCATGTGCAATTTCTGCTCATTTGATTGCGCCCTGCACAACACCTTTTATTATTTGTTTCTGAGCAAAAATATATCCTATAAGTACCGGCAATATAGTTAATACAATTCCTGCCATCAGGGGAGCATAATCAACACTATATGTCTGGAAAAAGCTATAAGTTGACAAGGGCAGGGTTTTTTGTACGGGTGAAAGCAATACCAGACTGGGTAGCAGGTAGTCATTCCAAATCCATAAAATATCGAGTATCAATACAGTCACCATAACTGGTGTAAGTAATGGAAGAACTACTTTAAAGAATGATTGTAACTTGTTTCCTCCGTCAATTAAGACGGCCTCTTCCATCTCTATTGGAATATTCTTAATGAACCCATGGAAAATAAAAACAGCAAAAGCCTGTCCAAAGCCCATATACATAAATATTAGAATCCATTTATTATTTAATAATTTTAAATTTCCATAAATACTCACAAGTGGTATCATTACAGCCTGGAACGGAACAATCATGGAGGCCACTAATATTGCAAATATTATTTTATTAACTTTCCATTTAATTCTTACCAGAAAATACGCAGCCATTGATGCTGTCAGAAGTATTAGAGCAACACTTATTAATGTTATTGTTATACTGTTAACAAAACCATCAAGAAAATTCATTTTCTTAAAGGCATTCACATAATTGCTGAAATCTATTTTTTCCGGTAGTGAAAAAGGACTTTCAATAAACTGTTGTGTTGTTTTAAAAGAGTTATTTATCATCAAAAAGAATGGTATGATGAAAATAATCAGCAAAACATATATGAAAAAATACTTGAAAAATCTTGCAATTTTATTTCCTATCATGCTTCCACCTCATACTTTTTAGTTAGTAGAACCTGAGACACAGTCACGATTGCAACAACAATAAATAATACTATTGCCTCAGCTTGTCCGACAGCATATTGATTTGCCTGGAATGCTTTTTGATATATGTGCATCGAAGCAAGACGGGTGGAGCCGTACGGAGCACCGTTTGTCAGCGCAAGGTTAAGGTCATAGGCCATAAAACCTCTTGAAATGGTGATGAAAAAACAAATAATAAATGAAGGTACCATAGAAGGTATAGTTATGTTAAAGAGCTTTTTCATACCTTTAGCACCGTCAATTTCAGCTGCTTCAAGAACCTCTTTCTGTATACCAACAAACCCCGCAATATAAATCATCATAAGATACCCGGCATATTGCCATACCGTAACAATAATCATTGCAAGTATAGCCCGGTCAGGGTGAGTCAAAAGCGAAGTCTTTAAAGTTTCGATATCTAAAGAATTTCCTATCTGTGTAACTACATTGGCAAAAATAAATTTCCAAATGTATCCCAATATAATACCGCCTATTAAATTAGGGGTGAAAAATCCACCTCGTAAAAAATTCTGTGCCTTGATATTACTGGTTAGCAAATAAGCTAAGATGAAAGCTATTACGTTACAAAATATAGTTGAATAGAATACATACCC
>JAAYTR010000066.1 GCA_012523685.1 Clostridiaceae bacterium
ATCAGTATTAAGCATAAGCTAAAGGCACAGACAGCCAATGTAACTACCATAATAATAGGGCTTGCAGCACTGAAAGCGTCTGTCGTGGGGGAAGTGGCCGCAAAACTCCAGGATACATTATTAACTTTGGAGAACCCCATAATTTTATTTTGACCTTTATAAAAATACGAGCCTGATCCTGTTTCGCCCCGCAGCATCCTCAATTCAAGATCTGCAAGCTTTTTCAGACTGGTGTCGTTAATTGCATCATTAATAGAGTTTACTTTATTTATTACAAGGCTTCTGTCATTATGTGCAAGAGTAAAGCCTTTCGAGTCAATAATATATCCATAACCTTCATTACCAAATGTAATATCCTCTACCAGCTCACATAAAACTTCTGTCGAATAGATTAAAGATACAAAGCTTTTTATGCTGCCATCATAGATAACAGGCGAAGTAAAAACTATTGCGGGATAATCTTTGTAATATGGTAAATCTACTGTTTCAACCGTTTGTTTGCCACTTATAGCTTCTAAAAAGAATTTCTCCCGGCTTACATCAAATTCTCTTCCGGAAACTCCGTACAGCATTCCGTCTGCTGTGATATATGCAAGATCAATACAAGCATTTGACTTGTCAGATTGACTTAAATAATTTATCTTTTCTTTTATGGAGTATTTATCACTGAATATAATCTCCGATTCCGAAAGAAGTTCAAGCCTGTCCAAATTCCATTCAATCTTATGCTCAATAGTTTTTGCCCCCATTTTTGCAATCTCAACTAATGATTGCTTAACCATATTATTAAGGTAGATGTTTGTATGAATAATGGCTAATCCACCAAATATAATTGAAATAATAATTGGGATTATGTATTTTTTAGTGTATTTTTCAGATTCACCAAGTTTTTTCATGGCCTCCCCCAGCGAATACATTCTTTTGTTAATTATAAAAACCAATTATTATTACCCAAAATCGAGCTCTTGAAACGCGTTTAAGCGAATTTTCAGCAAAAATTAAACAAAAATGTCTCGCCGGGGGGATTTAAAATGGCAAAATCTATTTATTTTTATCTTCTTCGCTGTTTATTTCTTCTTTCTGGACAGATTTTTTCCTTAATCGTTTCTTGCCTTTTTTTACGACAATTATTGCTATTCCAAGCACAATTAAGGATAAAATTATATTAATCCATGAATAGACCAGCCATACAAGGAAATTCTCAAAGCCTCTTTTAAAATTATCGACTGATTGGGCAAACGTACGGGAAATTCTTTCACCCAATGTCTCCGGTTCCGGCTTAGTCTCAGTTTTATCATCAACTTCTTGAATATAAACATTTATTCTACTAAATGACAATAATCGGTCATAGTTCTTGATAGTATTTTCAAGGCTCTCAATCTCATAGCGTACCTCGGCAAGTCTGCTTTCTAGCATAATTACATCCTCAAGATTTGTCGATTTTGCCAGGATATCCAGAAGGGTTTCTTCCTGAACCTTTAAAGTTCTTATTCTTGTTTGCGCATCATAATACCGGTCAGTAATATCTGTTCCATTTGAAGATGATTCCAGAACAGTTCCTATGCCCCCCATACTCTTGAGTACCAACTCAAAGCTCTCGGCCGGCACTCGAATTATGTAACTTGCATATCTTAAGGTTCTTGAATTACGGCTTTTCCCCTTTACATTTCTTGCCTCAGCAAAGCCTCCGAAATCTTTTATCAACTGATCCATAGCATTAATAGAATCATCAAAGTCCAAGGTTTCAAGAGAAACATCACCTTCCATGATTATCTTACGCTGGCTCATTATGTTGTCTGCAGATACTTTCTCTTTGTAATCACTTTCACCAAGTCCACTTCCCCCATATCCATTCTCAGCAGGTGCAGCTGCTTGAGGAGCCTCAGGATACGAACTGTCATAGGCCAC
>JAAYTR010000067.1 GCA_012523685.1 Clostridiaceae bacterium
TATCTTGTTAAACTTAACACAACCCTGCAGATCAAGTCAATACTATAGCAAAATGTTGCGCATTTTTTGCTTTTTGCTATAATTGTAATTGTAAATAAAATGTTTTTTAGCAAAAAACGAGGTGGGGGAGGTTGCGAAACATGGTAAGGATTACTAAGGAAAACATTATAATGGATGTTCTGATGATGGATAGGGGTACAGCTCCTATTTTTATTAAGCACGGCATGCATTGCCTCGGTTGTCCTTCTGCTTCAGGAGAGAGTATTGAGGATGCGTGCACCGTCCATGGTATCGATACAAATAAGCTTGTAGAGGATTTGAACGCTTATTTTGCTGCCCGATAGAACATGAATAATTATAGCAATGTCACAAGAATCATTTTAACGCGTGATTTGAGAGGAGAAATATGAAAATATCTGAAATTGCAGAGCTTATCAAAGCAGAGATATGTACAAAAAACTATGATGATTCAATAGACATATTTTCTGCATGCAGTGCTGATCTTATGAGTGATGTCATGGCATTTTCCAAGTCTAATGCACTATTATTAACCGGTCTGGTAAATCCTCAGGTAATAAGAACTGCTGAAATGATGGATATAAAGGCAGTTGTATTTGTGAGAGGCAAAAAACCCCTGGATAATATGATAGAAATGGCTGAGGAAAAGGGAATCGTGCTTCTTGCAACAGATTATCCTATGTTTGTAGCAAGCGGAAAGCTGTATAAGAGCGGAATTCACGGACGTGGAGATTAGTTTATGAACAATGTTGTTGTCAGAGACTATATCATACCCGCCAATGATTTCACCATAGCAGGGGAGGCTTCCAGTAATGTTAGAAAGATACTGTCCCAGATAGGTGTGGCGCCGGATATAGTAAAACGTACTTCTATCGCCATGTACGAGGCTGAGATTAACGCTATGATTCACGGCAAAGGCGGCCAGGCACATGTAGAAATTGATGAAAATAAGATAGTTATAAGAATTTCAGATCAGGGTCCCGGTATAGAGGACCTGGATTTAGCAATGCAGGAAGGCTATTCCACTGCTCCCGACAGTATAAGAGAAATGGGGTTTGGAGCCGGAATGGGACTTTCCAATATAAAAAAACATTCAGACATCCTGGAGATTAATACTGCTGTCAATGAGGGTACTACGGTATTAATAACCGTATTTTTTAAGCAGGAATAGCAAGATGATATTTTATAGACAAAGGGGCTAATTAATGGAACAATATTATTTTCACTCTGTCACCCTGGATAAATCAAAGTGTAAGGGCTGTACTAATTGTATTAAATATTGTCCTACTGAGGCTATTCGTGTACGAAACGGAAAAGCTGTAATAATAAAGGAGAGATGTATTGATTGCGGTGTATGCATCAGGATTTGTCCTTACCATGCAAAAAAAGCCGTTACCGACCCTCTCGAAAACATTAAGAAATATAGCTATAAAATTGCGCTGCCGGCTCCTACATTATACGGACAGTTTGGTCCGGGTTATTCAAGAGAGAGAATTGTTTTAGCCCTGAAACAATATGGCTTTGATTATGTTTTTGAAGTAGCAAGAGCAGCCGAGATTGTGACCAATGCTACGGAACAGTACATGTTAAACAAGGATATTAAAAAACCTGTTGTATCCTCTGCTTGCCCGGCTGTTGTCAGATTTATTCAGATACGTTTTCCCAATTTGATTGATAATTTACTTACAATTGAGTCCCCTATGGAAATAGCCGCTACTTTGTCAAGACAGGAGGTTAATGAAAAGTACGGTATACCTCTTGATAAAATCGGAGTATTTTTTATTTCACCCTGCGCCGCAAAAGTAACCAGTGTAAAAGCACCGTACGAAAATCGCAAGTCCAATGTCGACGGTGTATTATCGATGAAGGATATCTTCCTTCCCCTTCTTGATATCATGAAAAAACAGGGAGAAATAACGTCTGAACCATTTTCTCTATCCAGTGCTATTGGTGTATCCTGGGCGGGGACGGGCGGCGAGAGCTCGGCTATCAGAAAAGGCAGGAGTATAGCCGTCCATGGCATACAAAATGTTAATGACATCCTTGAACAGGCCGTTCAGGGTAATCTTGACAATATTGATTTCCTTGAGGTCCTTGCTTGTCCCGAAGGTTGCTTAGGAGGCCCTCTGGCAGTAGAAAATCCCTTTATTGCCAAGGTTAACCTTAATAATGAGATAGAAAAAATAAAGAAGAATCAGGCTCACAGTGTGCTGCCGAAGCATAAAAATGTTAATGAATTTGAATGGAAGTCCACTGTTGAATACAGACCAATATTGAAGCTTGACGATGATATGATGAAGGCTTTGGAGAAAATGAACATGATTGATGCTATTACAGATAGTTTTTACGGGCTGGATTGCGGGGCATGTGGTGCACCAAGCTGCAGGGCATTAGCTGAAGATATTGTCAGAGGTGATGCCAAAGAAACTGATTGCATCTTCAAGCTCAGGGAAAAGGTCAACAGTATAGCCAATCAACTTCATCAAATAGATGGTACAGGGAGAAAAGCCGATGACAATTAATCAATTATCACAAAAACTAGATCTCAAGATTGTTTCTAACACTCCCAAAACCACGGAGAAAGCCGTGACGGGCGTTTATTCCTGTGACCTGTTAAGCCATGCTATGGCAAAGATAAATGAGGGTGATGTATGGATAACTGTACATACCAATCTCAATGTTGTGGCGGTGGCATCCCTTACAGATTGTGCATGTGTATTAATTCCGGAAAATATTGAAATAGAAAAACAGACAGTCGAAAGAGCAATTGAAAAGGATGTCATACTTCTTTCCAGTGATAAAAGCGCAGCGGTGCTTTGTTATGAGATATTTAAGCTAATAAAGGATTTATGATGAAATACTGGGTTGATTTGCATATTCATTCTTGCCTGTCTCCCTGTGCAGAGGATGACATGACCCCGAATAATATCGTTAATATGGCTCTTTTAAAAGGCCTTGATATTATTGCAATTACCGATCATAATTCAGCCAGAAATTTAGAGGCAGTCATCGAGGCAGGAATTAGACAAGGCTTGCTGGTAATACCGGGTATGGAGCTTTGTACTGCCGAAGAAATTCATCTTGTTTGTTTATTTCCTGAGCTTAAAAGAGCTCTTTCTTTTGAGAAGTCTGTATACGACAACCTGCACCCCATTGAAAACAGAGAAGATATTTTTGGAACACAAATAATAATGGATTATCAGGATAACGAGATTGGAAAAGAGACACGGCTTCTTTCAGGTGCCAGCAGGATGGATACCGGAACAGCTATAAAAGCGGTAAGAAATCTTGACGGCGTTGTTATTCCTGCGCATATAGATCGTCAGTCCTACAGTATGCTTAACACTTTAGGTGCTATTCCTTCCGAATATGATTTAAAGTATCTTGAATTATCAAAAAACTGTTTGTTTGATGCTTTCTTAAATGAGAATCCTTCTTTAAGCTCATACCAATACTTACGCACATCTGATGCTCATTTTCTGGGGGATATACTTGAACAAGAGGTGAGTTTTGATCTTAAAGAGAAAACAATTGAATCGGTACTGGATATTTTTCGATTTATGTGAATATACAAAAACTAATATTTATTGCCCTTAGAGAAAACGATTGGTATAATGTCACTAATTAAGGACACATTCCATTGGAGGTTCCCATGAACACAAAGTATAAAATAGTAAAGGCAGAACATTTGAATAGCGATACCTTTATGCTCACTGTCGAATCAGAAATAATATCAAAAAGAGCAAGATCCGGTCAAATAGTTAATATTAAATGCGGAGATGAAGGCGGAGTTCTTCTCAGAAGGCCTATCAGTATCTGTTCAGTTGATCGTGACAAAGGAACCTTTGATATTGTTATTCAGATCAGGGGGAAAGGCACGAAAATTCTTTCAAAATACAAGGCCGGGGATGAAATAGATATTATGGGTCCATTAGGTCAGGGATTCTCTTTATACCCGAAGCACAAAAAAATAATAGCCGTAGGCGGCGGAATTGGTATTTTCCCGCTTTTACAGCTTCTTAAGGATCATCCGGCTGAGAATAAAAAAGTTATATTGGGCTTTAGGAATAAATCCTGTGTCATACTGGAAGAAGAGTTTAAGCAAGCCTGTAATAAGCTTTTTATATCTACCGATGACGGAAGCTATTGTGATAAGGGATTGGTAACAGATATCCTGAGAAAGGAACTGGACAAGGAGCCTGCCGATATGTTGTTTTTCTGTGGACCTTTGGCTATGATGAAGGTTGGAGTTGAGATAGCAAAGGAGTATAATATTCCCTGTGAGGTCTCAATGGAGCAGCGTATGGGATGTGGAATCGGTGCCTGTCTTGTTTGTGTATGCAAGACAAAAAACACAGATGACTGGGAGTATACACAGGTATGCAAAAAAGGCCCGGTTTTTAGCGGTGATAAGATAATTTTTGATTAAAATTATGCGAGGGTTGGATTTATGAGTAATAATATAGATCTTAAAGTAAATATTGCGGGATTAGAGCTTAAAAATCCTGTAATAGCGGCTTCCGGTTGTTTCGGCTTTGGCCGTGAGTATAGCAGGTACTTCGATTTGAGTCGTCTTGGGGGAATAGCTGTTAAAGGCCTGACACCGCTGCCCAGAAAAGGGAATCCTCCTCCTCGTATTGCAGAAACACCGTCTGGGATTTTAAACAGTGTAGGGCTTCAGAATCCAGGGGTTCATGCTTTTATTGAAAAGGAAATTCCGTTCTTAAGAGGATTTAATAGTGCGATAATTGCAAATGCATCGGGAAATACCATTGAGGAATATGAGAGCATGGTAGAGATATTGTCAAATGCAGATGTTGATGCTATTGAACTCAATCTTTCCTGCCCCAATGTCAAAGAGGGTTGCTTAAGCTTCGGAAGTTCAGCCGGAGGAGTGTATGATGTGGTTTCCAGGGTGAGAAAATATGCGAATAAACCACTTATTGTAAAGCTGACACCAAACGTAACAGATATTACCGAGATTGCAAAAGCTGCCGAAGATGCTGGTGCCGATTCAGTATCATTGATAAATACAATACGGGGGATGGCAATTGACGTGAAATCAAGAAGACCTGTATTGGGTAATATAACAGGAGGGCTTTCAGGGCCGGCAGTAAAGCCTGTAGCATTAAGAATGGTTTATGAGGTGTCCAAGGCTGTAAAAATTCCTGTAATCGGCATGGGGGGCATCTCTAATTGCACTGATGCCATAGAATTCCTTCTTGCAGGCGCATCGGCAGTAATGATAGGTACTGCAGGTTTTGAAAACCCTATGGCATGGGTGGAGACTATTGACGGCATTGAAGCTTATATGACTGCAAATTCAATTGATTCAGTAACCGAGCTCATCGGCGGGTTGATTGTTTAATTATTTTAAGACAGGGCATGAACTTTCCTGGAGGATACAAGATATGAATAAATTACTTATAGACTATCTTTTTAAAACAAATGCAATTCGGGTTTGTCCGAAGGACAAGCCCTTTTGGTATACTTCGGGAAGAATAGGGCCATATTATGTAAATACACATTTTTTATTCGGAAGTGAAACTAAGGCCAATGCTTTTTTAGCCGATATTGACAGGTTGAAAGAGGATAAGCTTTCGTGCTCAAATGAGATGCACAAAATATCAAAGGAAAACTATCAAACCGATGAAATATATAAAGGAACCATAGATGCTCTTGTAAACTATATCAAAGAGAATTTTGATGCAAAGGAGATTGATTTAATCTCCGGGGGAGAAAGACGGGATTGGTTTTTTTCCTTTATGGTAGCAGAGCTTTTAGATAAGCCGCATATAACTCTCTTCAAGGATCTTTCGGCTGTTGTTTACAAGAACGGAAAATCAGTAGAAGCCGGAAACTGCAATGAAAAAAATGTACTGCACATAGCCGATTTGATTACTACTGCCTCAAGTTACGAAAGAGCCTGGGTTCCTGCTGTCAATAAATTAGGAGCCGGAGTTAAATGGAGCCTTGTGGTGGTGGACAGACTTCAAGGGGGAAAAGAAGTACTGGCACATCTGGGTGTAAAATCCTATGCTCTGGTTGATATTGACCCACAGGTATTTGAAAAGGCAAAAGAAAGCGGATATATTGATGAATCTCAGTTAACCCTGGTTCTGGATTATATTGGGGATCCGGAGAGTTCAATGAAAAAGTTTTTAGAAAATAATCAAGACTTTCTTTTGGAGGCTCTTGCGGGCGGCGACAGAATTGCACAGCGTGCTCGTCTGCTTGTTGAGAATGATTTTTATAACGTAAGCTCATTTTTCCAGTCACTCTGAGTGAAGAGTCTTTGGAGTGACATACAACCCTTTAGCGAAAGAGGATTTTATGAAACTACCAGAATTCTTTGAAGAAAACTTCAAAGTCTTAATGGATGCCGACGAATACAAGGATTTTATTGCGTCTTTTGACGGCAAACGAAATCTTGGAATAAGAGTTAATACTCTAAAAATATTGCCCGGTGAATTATTAGCCCTCATAGAAAAACAGCTTGAGCCTATACCATGGATTTCAGAGGGTTTTTATTATCCCGAAGAAGAATCTTTTGGCAAGCTGCCTGCCTATCATGCGGGATTGTATTATATTCAGGAGCCCAGTGCCATGATGCCGGCGCAGGTTTTGTGTGCGCAACCGGGAGAAAAGGTGTTGGACCTTTGTGCCGCACCCGGCGGAAAAACTACCGCTTTGGGAAGCAAAATGCAGAATAAAGGACTGCTTGTGACAAATGATATCAGCCCTAAACGCATCAAAGCACTGGTTAAGAATGTCGAACTGATGGGTCTTACCAACACCTTTGTTGTAAACGAAAACCCGGAAAAACTTCAGAAGATTTATCCCGAATATTTTGACCGCATTCTTCTTGATGTTCCCTGCTCAGGTGAAGGCATGTTCAGAAAGGACAGGGAGGCAGTACAAAGCTGTTCCAGATTTAAAAGTGACGAGTGTGTGGCTATACAAAGAGAAATTGTGGAAGCAGCCTATGAAATGTTAAAACCCGGAGGTACAATGGTATATTCCACCTGTACTTTCAATCCTCATGAAAACGAAGAGAATATTGAGTTTTTCATAAAGAATTATGATCTGGAAGTTGATGAGCTGGAACCAATAGGAGGATTCGAGCCATCCCGGGGAGAATGGACGAAATCAAAAGATTTATCACTTAGCGGAGGTCTGCGTTTATGGCCTCATAAAGCAGGTGGTGAGGGACATTTCGTCTGCCGGTTAATTAAAAAAGGAAGTAAAAAGGATAATGAAGAGATTAATTCGGGATTGAGATATACCTCAAAAGAGGCAGAAACAGCAGCACAGGCTTTTGAAGAGTTTGCACGGGAAAATATGAACAGCTTTGAGCATGGAACATTCCACTTTAAAGGAAGCAGCCTGTTTAAGCTTCCGCACTATCTTAATGAGGTTCCTCAAATAAAATGGGAAAAGGCAGGGTTATACCTGGGTGAATACAAAAAAGGCAGGTTTGAGCCTTCCCAATCCCTTGTTATGGCCTCCAAGAAGGAGGATTTCAAAAGAATTATAAGGTTTGATAAAAATGATCATAACATAATAAGATACTTAAAAGGCGAAACACTTTTTCACAGAGGAGATAAGGGTTTTGCGGCAGTGTGCTATGAAGATTTTCCTATAGGCTGGGTAAAACAGGACGGAGAAATGCTTAAGAATTTGTACCCCAAAGGCTGGAGGATGATGTGATGCCAAAACTGCGTCTGGATAAATACTTGAAGGATCAGGGTGTTGCTTCCCGAAGCGAAGTCAGGGAGCTGATAAGGAAAGGATTTGTTTCAGTTAACAATGCAGTAGTCAAGGACCCCGGTACTCATGTTAAAACTGAAGAAGATATTATAAGTCTAAAAGGGGTTCAAATCGATTACCGGGAGTTTGTGTACTATATGCTGAACAAGCCCAAAGGAGTAATCACCGCTACAGAGGATAAATCACTTAAAACCGTTTTGGATCTGTTTCCTGATGAAATAAGACGAAGAGGGGTTTTCCCGGTAGGCCGGCTGGATAAGGATACCGAAGGACTTTTACTTATAACAAATAACGGGATTTTTGCTCATAATTTATTATCTCCGAAGAAGGGTGTTAAAAAGTTATATGAGGCATTATTAGATTCGTTTCCGGGGGAAGATGCTATTGAAAAATTTGAAAAAGGCGTTTATATAGGGGATAATTACACAGCCCTTCCTGCTAAACTGCAATATATTTCAACAAACCCCGTGAAGGCATTGGTTGAAATACATGAAGGAAAGTTTCATCAGGTTAAAAGAATGTTTAGAGCAGTCGGGGCATCTGTGATAGAATTAAAGCGGCTAAGAATAGGTGATATTTGGCTGGACGAATCCTTAAAGCCCGGTGAATTCAGGGAGCTTACCCCTGAAGAAATATCCAGAGTGTCAAGGGGACGGTTCTTTTGACACGATTTTTGTTCTTTTAACAATGTCAAAAGAACCGTCCCCTTGACAGGGTTTTATTAATTGAGGAGTTTTACTATGGATAAACAAGCACAACAAAAATTGAATATGATGCTCCAGGGAATAGCCTTTCGTATGACAGATGAAATCGACTATTTTGAAGAATTAACAGGAGAATTTAAGTCGGGAGTAATAACATTCCCGTTAACTTGCCGCTTTGACAACGGCAAATTGAAGATTAACTTTGAGGGTAGAAATATTGAAACAGATCCGGATAAGATTCCGGAGCTTATTTCAGGTTTTTCCGGTCCTTATGATAAGGTTAATATCTTCTATAAAAGCCGTGGAGAAATGCTTATTATTGAAGCAGACAATAAAAATGTCACTATGAAGACTAAGGCTCTAGAAGAGGACAGAGAAAATATTATCAAGGGTCATGCTGACGGGGGTGCTTTTTCAAGCCGTGATTATCTCATTAAACCGGGAAAAGCCGATAAACTGCTGAAAGCTATTGGAATAATGGCAGAGAACGGCAAAATAAAGAATGACATGATTCGAAAATACAATCAGATTGATCACTTTGTTGAGCTTATAGAGCCAATGCTGAAGGATTTAATGAAGGACAGAAGTGAACTTAAAGTGGTGGATTGCGCCTGTGGAAAATCCTATCTTTCCTTTGTGCTGAACTATTATTTAAGAGAGGTTATGAAGATTAATTGCAGGTTTACCGGCATAGATATTTCTGACGGGGTGATAGATTCCTCTAAGAAAATAGCTAAGAGCTTAGGTTACCGAAATATGAATTTTATAAATGGGGACATTCGCACCCTGCTTTATGAAAACGAGAAAGGGGAAACTGTTCAGCCAGATCTTGTTATCAGTCTTCACGCATGCGATGTAGCAACGGATTATGCGTTAGCTTATGGTATAAGAAACAGGGCAAGGGGTATTATAGCGGTACCTTGCTGTCATAGCGAGCTTCTTAACCAATACTCCTATGAGCCTTTTGAAAATATTTTAAAACATGGCGTTTTTAAGGCACGGCTTGCCGATGTTCTGACAGACGGTTTGCGGTGTATGATATTGGAGGCTTTTGGATATGCGGTATCGGCGGTTGAATATGTTTCACCTTTAGATACACCGAAAAATTTATTAATTCGATCATTCCTCACGGGAGGTTTCGACAAAAGAAAATATGAGGAATGCCTGCGTATGGCTGAAAAACTTAATGCAGAGCCTATGTTAATTAGAGAAACCCGAAAAAGTCTTTCATAAAAAAGTCGATAAAACTTTCTTGACAAGCATTAATGACTTAAGTATAATAAACAATGCGACCAAAAAGCCGCATAGAAAATATGATTTGCGGGTGTAGTTCAGTGGTAGAACCCCAGCCTTCCAAGCTGGTCGTGAGGGTTCGATTCCCTTCACCCGCTCCACAAGTCTCAGGTTAAAATCTGAGGCTTTTTTTATTGTATTATCAGGATTATTCAAGAATCTTTGTTTCCGTTATGCGGCACAATATGATATTATAACGGGAGAAAGGCTATTAACATTTTTTGGGTTGGTGTTGTTATGAATTATGGTTATGTCAGGGTTGGAGCAGCGGCTAATGAGCTTAGAGTTTCCGACTGCATCTTCAATAAAGAAAAAATAATCGAAATCATAAAGGCTGCAGAAAAAAAGTCAGTCGAATTTTTAGCTTTTCCTGAGCTTTGTATAACCGGCTATACATGCGGTGATTTATTTTTAAAGGACACTTTGCTAAGAGGAGCAAAAGAAGCTCTGATTAATATTGCCGAAGCAACAAACAACAGCAGTATGATTTCTATAGTAGGGCTTCCCATGGTGATTAACGGGCGAATTTACAATTGCGCTGCAGTTCTGCAGAACGGAAAAGTATTAGGAATCGTTCCAAAGACAAATCTTCCAAACTATAATGAATTTTATGAGGATCGCTGGTTTACGGGGGCTGATCAGCTCGATGTAGATGAAATCTGGATTGATGGTCATATTGTGCCTGTGGGAGCTGATTTAGTTTTTACCGCAAAAGATCGTGACGAGCTGGCCTTCGGTATAGAAATATGCGAAGATCTTTGGAGTATCTTGCCTCCCAGCAGCTTTCTGACACAAGGCGGAGCTACGCTGCTATTTAATCTGTCTGCCGGCAATGAATTGGTAAGTAAGGGTGAATTTCGCAGGAACCTTGTAAAAAGCCAATCATCCCGCTGCGTAGCAGGCTATGTTTATGCCTCTTCTAACTCATGCGAATCTACCACCGATTCAGTGTTCTCCGGGCACCTCATGATAGCCGAAAATGGTAATATGCTGAAAGAATCGGAGCGGTTTTTCTTTGAGAACAAACTAGAAATTGCAGATGTTGATTTAGACAGATTAATATATAATCGTCGTATTTTACAACCATCAAGAAGAAGCGTTATTAGCAGAAGCTATCGCATAATAAGTTTTGATTATGTTTCCCTGCCTTTGGCAGATGAAATACAAAGAAGAATTGATAAAAATCCCTTTGTCCCTGAAAACAGGAGAGAGCGGGATGAACGGTGCGAGGAAATTCTGTCAATACAAACCCTCGGGCTGATGAAACGAATGAAGCATACTAATACAGAAAAGCTTGTGATTGGTATTTCGGGAGGGCTTGATTCAACTCTGGCACTTATTGTATCTGTAAGAGCTATAATAAAGCTGGGGCTTCCCTTAAGTAATTTAATCGCAATTACAATGCCCGGATTCGGCACTACTGACAGAACATTTGATAATTCAATTAATCTTAGTAAACAGTATAATACTGATTTAAGAATAATAGATATCAAGGATTCCTGTCTGCAGCATTTTAAAGATATTGGACACAATAAGGATGTCCACGATGTAACCTATGAGAATGTTCAGGCAAGAGAAAGAACCCAGATTTTGATGGACGTGGCAAATAAAGAAGGCGCGCTGGTTGTGGGAACCGGTGATTTGTCTGAGATAGCTCTTGGCTGGGGTACCTATAACGGGGATCATATGTCAATGTACTCCGTGAATTCAGGTGTTCCTAAAACCCTTGTCCGCCATATTATCAACTGGTACGCCGAAAATGAGGCTGATGAACCTATAAAAAGAATACTTCTTGATATATTGGATACACCAATTAGTCCGGAGCTTTTACCGCCTTCGAATACAGGTGAAATTATACAAAAGACAGAAGACATATTAGGTCCATATGAGGTCCATGACTTTTTCCTGTATTATATGCAAAGCTATGGAGCGGGGCCTGCAAAGCTGTTATTTATGGCAGAGAGAGCATTTAACGGGCAATACAGCAATTCACAGTTAAAACAGTGGTTGAAGGTATTTATTAAGCGGTTTTTCTCACAACAATTCAAGCGCTCATGTATGCCCGATGGTCCAAAGGTTGGTAATGTATCATTATCTCCAAGAACAGACTGGAAAATGCCCAGTGATGCCTCAGCACAGCTATGGCTGTCGGAACTGGATAATATATAACGTGGGGGCTGCGCTCGGGATTACACAAAAATTTGACATTGTTAAAGCTAGTATCTATAATAATTACTATTATATGAATACTTTGTCGATGACGGGAATGTGAAGCCTTGATGTGTAGTAAAGAGAAAAAACCGTATGGTGAAAGGTTTTTGCAAAAAAGCTTCGTCCCACCCCTGAGACTTAAAGCCGATGAGGCTTACGTTAGTCGCGATATAGACTTAAAGCCGGGTTCAAATACCTAATAAAGTTGGGTTATATAATTTGAACCAATAAGGGTGGTACCGCGGAA
>JAAYTR010000068.1 GCA_012523685.1 Clostridiaceae bacterium
AATAAATCGTATTGAAGGCATGGCATTTATAGAAAACTATAATATTGTTATTGAAGTAAATATAGGGGTGGCGCTCTACCCACAGGATGCCAATAGTTTTGATATCCTTTATAAGAATGCGGATACCGCGAAATTTAAGGCAGATGAAAAAAGATTAAAATATGCTTTCTATAATCAAGAAATGAATGACGCAATTTTAGGGAGGCTCAATCTTCAGAACAGCCTGAGGGCAGCCCTCGACAAGAATGAGTTTGTACTTTACTATCAACCGCAATATCGTGCGTCAGATAAAAAAATAATGGGATTTGAAGCATTAGTACGTTGGAATAGTGAAAGCATGGGTATAGTAGCTCCTTCAGAGTTTATCCCCATAGCAGAGGAAACGCATCTAATAATCCCATTAGGTGAATGGATACTGGAAGAAGCAGTTAAATTTATTAAAAAGCTTCATCAACGTGGATATACTGATTTAATAATGTCTGTAAATATTTCAGGTATTCAGTTTATTCAGAAGGAATTTGCTGAATTTGTTATTAACCTGATAAAGAAATATGATTTGCCGCCCCAAAACCTTGAGCTTGAGATTACTGAATCGGTAATGATGAGATCAATGGATAACGTAATTAATAATATAAGAAAAGTCAGGAAAGAAGGCATAAAAATTGCACTGGACGACTTCGGGACGGGATATTCATCATTGAACTATCTTACTAAAATCCCAATCAATACATTGAAGATTGATAAAACATTTATTGATGATATAGGCCTAAAAAAAGAAAGAAGCTTATTGATAGAATCTATTGTTGAAATAGGGCACGGACTTGGATTAAGCATTGTAGCAGAAGGAGTCGAAACCGAGGCCCAGTACACATACCTTCTGGAACGTAAATGTGAGCGTATCCAGGGTTACTTTTTCAGCAAACCATTGTCTGAAGATAAAGCAATGGATTTAATTGCTAATCATTGACATGATCAATGTATTTATGATATATTAATTGAGCTAATAATATAGTATGACGAATATATAGAGATAAAAAAGCGTGTAAGCCCTAAAAAAATGAAGTCTTGGAAGGAGGCATTCTTCGAAATGTCTGATACAAAAAAAGATAGAAGCCCCAAAAAGGGTGGCAACGGCGAAGGTAGAATGGGTGGCCGTGGCGGCATGAGAAGGGCTAAACGTAAAATTTGCCAGTTCTGTGTCGATAAAGTAGCTGATATTGATTATAAGGATTTAATGAAGATCAGAAAGTTTCTGTCGGAAAAGGGGAAGATTCTTCCCAGAAGAATTTCCGGGTGCTGTGCAAAGCACCAGCGTCAACTGACAGTAGCAATCAAGAGAGCCAGACACATTGCTTTGCTGCCGTACACAACTGACTAATTAAAACTAACAGCCTATAGATATAAATCTATAGGCTGTATTTCAATGTCCCAATTGTAATAATGTCATCCCATATAATGTTATAATTGAATAGTAATAATGGACAGACAAAGTCTGAGTGGGAAATTAGAACTTCTGCTCCCTGTAATGCTATAATTATTTCTGACAAGTAGGGGTGGAAGTGATAAAATGATTAATAAAGGAATTGATATCACAAAAAATTTAAGACTTATTGAAAGCCTTAAAAGCGAATTACTTCTTTCGGTTTCTCAGCTTTATAATGAGATGGCATCAGAAACCGGTGAGAATATCAGAGAAGTGGCCCTTGACACATTGTCGGACACTATAATTATCAGCTATTTGCTGTCGAGAAGACTGGGGATTGATTACCCGACAATGGAAAGACAGATATCATCAAAGATACGTTTGGGTCTTTTACAGGAGCATGAAACAGAAAAATATTTCGGTGATTTGTCAGCTTTATCCCGTATCAGGAAGATTATCCCTCAAACGGGGGATGCATCATAAAATTCAGGGAGCAGCCGACATTTCACGAGTATCAATATATAATGGAGGTTGCACCATGAAAGTGATTTTAAAGCAGGACGTTAAGGCATTGGGTAAAAGAGATCAGATAGTTGAGGTAAATGATGGCTATGCCAGGAATTACCTTATACCGAAGGGTTTAGCAACCGAGGCAACACCGGCGGCACTTAATGAAGCCAAGGCAAAAAACGCTGCTGAAAAACACAGGAAGGAAAACGAGCTTGCCAATGCTAAAGCACTGGCAGCAAAAATGTCCGGTATTCAGGTTGTTGTAAAATCTAAAGCAGGAGCTAATGGTAAGTTGTTTGGTTCCATAACAAGCAAAGATATCGTGGATCAATTAAAGTCTCAGCACAAAATAGCAATAGATAAAAAAATGCTGAATCTTCCCGAAGCAATAAAATCCTTGGGAGAAACTGAAGTTGAAATTAAGCTGTATGCCGGAGTCACGACAAAAATTAAGGTTAAAGTTGAAGATGATCAAGGGGCATAATTAACCGGGGGTAATACAATGGAGGAATTATCAAGGATTCCGCCACATCATGTAGAGGCGGAGCAAGCTATATTAGGCGCACTTCTTATTGACAGGAATGCACTGTTCGAAGTAAGCGGCAGGCTGAGAGCCGACTTCTTTTATCTGGAAAAACACAAGGAAATATATGAGGCAATTATCTCTCTTTATGAGGAGAGTATGCCCGTCGATATAGTTACGGTATCAGATGTTCTGACCCGGCGCGGAAGCCTTGAGAAAGTCGGGGATGTAGACTATATTGCCAATCTGGCAAATTCAGTGGTTACCACTACTAACGTAGCCCACTATGCTTCAATTGTTGAAGATAAAGCTTTATTAAGAAGCCTTATTGAAACTTCAGGGAAAATAATTGATATGGGGTACGAAGGTGCCATGGAAGGCGTGGAGGTTCTTAATCAAGCCGAAAAGCAAATTTTTGATATAGCTCAGGGTTTAAACAGGACCGGTCTTGAGCAGATTAATTCATTGCTGGACAAAACCTTTACCCAGCTTGAAGAGCTCTGTATGAACAAGGGTGATTTAACCGGTGTTCCTAGCGGCTTTATTGATTTGGACAGAAAAACCTCCGGTTTTCAGAATTCCGACCTTATACTGGTTGCCGCCCGCCCCGCAATGGGAAAGACCTCTTTTGTTTTAAACATAGCTGTAAATGCTGCTTTGCGTAATTATCCGGTTGCAATTTTCAGCCTGGAAATGTCCAGAACCCAACTGGTAAACAGAATTCTGTCATTGGAATCCATGGTTGAGTTAGAGAAGATGAGAACCGGAAAGCTGGATGCAGAAGACTGGAAAAAGATTGGTTTTTCCCTGGGACCTTTATCCAGGTCCCCCATATACATAGACGATAATGCCAGTACAAACACAATGGAAATGATGTCAAAACTCAGAAAGCTTAAGCTGGAAAAAGGTTTAGGGCTGGTGATTATAGACTATTTACAGCTTATGGAGGGCAGGAAAAAGAGTGATAACCGTCAACAGGAAATCTCTGAAATTTCACGCTCTTTAAAGATTATGGCCAAGGAACTTAATGTACCTGTTATAGCCTTATCCCAGTTAAGCAGAGCGCCCGAACAACGAGCTGATCATCGCCCTATACTGAGTGATATGAGAGAGTCTGGGGCTATCGAGCAGGATGCTGATATGGTAATGTTCTTATACAGGGATGATTATTACAACGAAGACAGCGAAAAGAGAAACATCGTCGAAGTAATTATCGCCAAGCACAGAAATGGCTCTACAGGGATGGTGGAATTGGCATGGATACCCGAGTATACAAAGTTTGGGAATCGTCTGTATGATGACCAGCACAATAATACTTCCAGGTAAAGACAATGGATAATAAAAGTTTTGTGGAACAGATAAAAAATAATATTCTGGAACAGAACCTGCTTGACCAGAACAGTAGAATTATTGTGGGTGTGTCAGGAGGTGCCGATTCTGTCTGCCTTCTGAAAGTTCTTCTGGATATAAAAGATGAATTTAACTTAACTCTCTGCGCTGTCCACGTTAACCATGGACTTAGAGGCTGTGAGGCTGATAATGACCAGTCATATGTTGAAAAATTGTGCAGGGATTGGGGGATACCTTTAAAAACCTATTTTGTGGACATAAAGGCACTTAGCAAAAAGCTTGGAATTTCTGAGGAAGAAGCCGGTAGGGAAGCCCGGTATAAGCTGTTTAATAAAGTGTTGCAAAATACCGGTTCCCAATTCATTGCCGTAGCCCATAACCGTGATGATCAGGCTGAAACTGTTATGCTTAATATTTTAAGAGGTTCAGGCCTGGATGGCTTATGCGGCATGTCAATGAAACAAGGGAGAATAATACGTCCGTTGTTGAATATTTCACGCAAACAAATTCTGAAATATCTTGAGAATAACAGTATTCATTACTGTACCGACAGCAGCAATGTTTCTTCTGAATACGCACGTAACCGTGTAAGAAATGAACTTTTCCCTGCAATTAAAAAAATGTTTGGCATTAATCCTGTAAACCAGCTTTACAGGCTTTCCTTTCTGGTCAGTGAAGACCGGGAGCTTCTTGATCAGGTAGCGAAAAATTCTTATGAAGCCGTTGTTTTATCTGAAGAGGACGGTGTGGAACTATCAGCGGTCGGATTAAGAACTTTATCGAATGCCATTTCAAAGAGGATAATCAGAATGGCATGGGAAAGAATAAACAGCAGTCGAAAAAACCTTGAGTCGGTACATGTTGACCAAATATTAACCTTGTGCCAAAATAATCGTACAGGAAAAAAAGTAAAATTAAAAAACGGAATTGAAGTTCTGTTATCATATGATAGATTAATTTTTACAAAAGCGGGTAAAAAATATGGTAAGCCATATTCTTATCCGGTAAACAAAGAGAGTTTTACTGAAGTGAAAGAACTCAATGCCACTTTGGAGGCGAAAGTGTTAAGTGGCAATGAAATAATGCAATTGGGCGACTTTAGTACGGTTAATGAAACCTCTCTGGTCCAGTTTTTTGATTTGGACAAGCTAAATGGTGAAATAGTTGTCAGGAGCCGTTTAGACGGAGACAGAATAAGGCCGTATAAGTCCAATGGAGAAAAGAAGCTTAAAAAGTTTTTTATTGACCAAAAGGTTCCAGTTGAAAAAAGAAATATTATTCCTCTGGTGGCTTTAGGTAATAAAATAGCTTGGATTGTGGGGATGAGAACCTCAGAAGACTATCGGGCGCGAAAGGATACAAGAAAAATATTGATGCTTTCGTGGAGTAATTTGAAAGACGGAGGAGAAAATAATGCCTAAAATCAGCGTATTGGTATCAAGAGAAGAGATTAAAGCAAAGACAGAAGAATTGGCTAGGAGAATTTCAAAGGATTATGAAGGCAAGGACCTTTTATTGGTGGGAGTTTTAAAAGGCGGATTCGTGTTTATGGCTGACCTTTGCAGAGCCATAACAATAGATGTAAGTGTGGATTTTATTTCTGTAAGCAGCTACGGGAACTCGACCGTATCATCAGGGGTTGTTAGAATTCTGAAAGATATTGACTATGATATTACGGGAAAACATGTTTTAATAGTTGAAGATCTTATAGACACAGGCTTAACGCTTACATATCTGAAAGATTTGTTCGCTGCAAAGCATTGTGCCAGCGTGAAGGTATGTACTATTTTAGATAAACCGTCAAGAAGAAAGGTTCCTCTGGAGATTGATTATCAGGGTATTGTTATCCCGGATAAATTTGTGATCGGGTACGGTCTTGACTATGCTGAAAAATACCGCAACTTGCCCGATGTATGCGTAATTGAGGAATTGTGACTTTGTCACGGTTATAATTCTTTAATTATTGTGTTTTTGCGGTTGGTATGATACCATTAGATGAGTTTAAAATGAATGTATTATATTGCTTATGATATAGTATTCGCAGGAGGTTGAATATATTTGAAGAGAGTTAGGGGCTTTAGCTTTTACGTTATCATATTTGTGATTACAGCCCTAATCATAATGTTGTATAGTAATATCAGTAATCCTACTGTTATGAAATATTCTGATTTTCGCAGGGAATTGAACAATGGGAATGTAAAAAATGTAATGGTGCAAACGCTTCAGGCTGAGGTAATTTTGGAGCGTGCATCGGGAAATTTTTTACCGGATTATAGATATTCAATCAGTTTCCTTTCCCAGGAATCCTTTATGGAGATTCTGGATAAAGCTTTTGACGAAGGAAAACTTCAGAACTATGATGTAGAGAAGAAATCAAGCCCGCCATGGTGGCTGGAAATGCTTCCAATGTTTGCCATGGTTATTTTGTTTGTTTTCTTCTGGGTTTTCTTTGTCCAGCAGTCACAGGGCGGAGGAAACCGTGTAATGTCCTTTGGCAAGAGCAAGGCACGAATGGCTAGTGATGACAGCAAGCTAAAGGTAAGGTTTAGTGATGTTGCCGGTGCCGACGAAGAAAAAGAAGAACTCGAAGAGATAGTAGAGTTTTTAAAGGAGCCAAAGAAGTATGTTGAACTTGGAGCCCGTATACCGAAAGGTGTACTTTTAGTGGGACCTCCCGGTACTGGTAAAACCCTTCTGGCTAAGGCTGTAGCAGGGGAAGCCGGAACTCCGTTCTTCTCCATAAGCGGCTCTGACTTTGTAGAAATGTTTGTGGGTGTTGGTGCATCCCGTGTTCGTGATTTATTTGAACAGGCAAAGAAGAATGCACCTTGTATTGTATTTATCGATGAGATTGACGCAGTTGGCCGGCACAGAGGTGCAGGTCTGGGCGGCGGACATGACGAACGTGAACAGACCTTGAATCAGCTTTTGGTTGAGATGGACGGTTTTGGTGTTAATGAGGGAGTTATTGTTCTTGCAGCCACAAACCGCCCTGATATTCTGGATCCTGCTTTAATGCGTCCCGGACGCTTTGACAGACAGGTAGTGGTTAATTATCCTGATATAAGAGGGCGTGAAGCTATTTTAGAGGTTCATTCCAAGAACAAGCCTTTAGCTGATGATGTAGATTTAAAGGATATTGCTAAAACAACTCCCGGATTTACAGGAGCTGATCTGGAAAATCTCCTGAATGAAGCGGCACTTCTTGCAGCACGTAAAAATCTTAAGGCTATTACTATGGCAGAGATAAAAGAGGCTAATTATAAGGTTGTGATGGGCCCTGAAAAGAAGAGCAGAGTAATAAGTGATAAAGAAAAGAAGCTTACTGCTTATCATGAGGCTGGCCACGCAATTGTCGTACGTCTTGTTTCAACAACGGTGAAGGTTGATCGTGTAACAATTATTCCTTCCGGACGTGCCGGAGGTTTCACCTCATTTAAGCCTGATGAGGATCGGCAGTATACCACAAAAGCTCAGCTCATAGAACAAATTATAGTGAGCTTAGGTGGCAGAGCGGCAGAGGAATTAATGCTGGGTGAAATCAGCACTGGAGCATCAAGCGATTTAAAGCATGCCAACAGTATTGCCAGAAATATGATAACCAAATACGGTATGAGTGATGAGCTTTCCAATCTGGTATTCGGCGATGAGAATGATGAAGTTTTCCTGGGCAAGAGCTATGCTCATGCACGTAACTATAGTGAGGAAATTTCAGCCAAGATAGATATGGAAATCAAGAAGATTATTGATGATGCTTATAATAAGGCAAAAGAAGTCCTCACCGAAAACAAACAGAAGCTTGAAGATATAACTGCAGCTCTTCTGGATAAAGAACGCTTAGAAGCCGATGAATTCGAGGAAATTTTCAAGAATGGATATAATCCGCCGGCAGTCGAGGCATAAAAAACAAATAACAAGCGCCTATTGGGGAAAGACCCGGTGGGCGCTTTCGTTATGACCTCTATCCAGCTGCTCTTAT
>JAAYTR010000069.1 GCA_012523685.1 Clostridiaceae bacterium
TGCAGATTTGATGCAATCATAGCAAATGATTTATACAAGGTAGATTATTATGCATGCGAAGGCTGCGGTGTCTGCCAAATAGTTTGCCCGTTTGACGCCATAACGTTAAAGCCGGCTGTGGCAGGAGAGCTTATGTTGTACACAGATAAAGACAGGGTCTTTTCAACCGCTGAGCTTAAAATGGGTAGCGGTAACTCCGGATTACTTGTTTCTGAGGTTAAAAAACAAATGAAAGATGCGTCGGATAATATCGATATTGCTTTGATAGACGGATCCCCAGGCATAGGATGTCCTGTAATTGCATCTCTTAGTGGAGTAGATATGGTTTTAATTGTAGCCGAACCCTCCATATCCGGTATTCATGACATGAAAAGAATAATACAAACTGCCGCTAAGTTTGGCACTAGAATAGCGGTTTGTATTAATAAGTATGACACTAATCTTGAAAACACAGAAAGGATAGAAAAATTTTGCATGGATCAAGGTCTTTCTTTTGTAGGGAAAATACCTTTTGATTCGGACGCAGTTAAAGCGGTTAATAACGGACAAAGCATAGTTGATATTGATTGTCGGTCTGGAAGAGCAGTAAAAGAAATTTATACAAAAACTATTAAAATATTGCTTAATTGATTGGTGGGATAGGAGCCTATGATTATTAAAGTGTTAGTTGAAAACACTTCTGTATCAAAAAAGTACGGCTGTGAGCATGGTTTAAGCTTATATATTGGAACGAAAAACAAGAAGATTCTTTTTGATGTTGGGGCTAGCGAATTGTTTTATAAGAATGCAAAAAAGCTTGATATTAGAATTGAAGATATTGATTATCTGATAATTTCACATGGGCATTATGATCACGGCGGTGGATTAAGAAAATTTTTTATCGAAAATAAAACCGCTGAAGTTTTTATTCACAAAATAGCATTTAAAAAGTATTATGCACTGCGTCAGGACTATGAGAAGGAATACATAGGTCTGGATGAAAAACTTAAGAATAATAGGCAGATTATATATACTTCCGATAGATTTTTTATCGATAAAGGTATCCAGATATTTTCAAATGTTAAACAAAAAAAACCGCTTCCTTTGGCAAACAGTGGGTTGTTGGAAGAGAAAAATGATGCACTGGCAGATGATTTATTTATGCATGAACAGAACTTAATCATTGAAGAAGACGGGAAAAGTGTGCTGTTTACCGGTTGTGCACATAATGGGATAGAGAATATACTTGAACATTTTTATATTTTAAAAGGCCGTATGCCGGATTATGTGATTGGAGGATTTCATTTAAGCCGTTCATCGGGTTTAACAGAACGGGATCAAGTTATAGATAAAATCGGAAATTACTTGCTTGGTACAGGTGCGAAGTATTATACTTGCCATTGTACAGGTGTTGAAGCATATAACAGGTTAAAATCTGTTATGGGTCATTACATAGATTATCTTCCTACTGGTACTGTATTTGAAGTCTAATAAATTGATACAAATAAAATAAAAGGAGCTAAAACTATGAGCGAAAAATGCAATCAAAGCTGCGCCAGCTGCTCAGAAAACTGCGCGGAAAGAAAAGAAGAAATGACTGATTTTACTGAAAAACCTCATGAAATGAGCAGCATTAAAACGGTAATCGCTGTTGTAAGCGGTAAAGGAGGCGTGGGAAAATCACTTGTGACATCTATGCTTGCTGTTACTATGAACAGAAAAGGTTACCACACGGCTATTCTTGATGCGGATGTAACCGGCCCATCCATCCCTAAAGCCTTTGGTATTAAACAAAAAGCTATGGGGAATGAATTTGGGCTGTTACCTGCTAGGAGCAGAACCGGAATTGATATTATGTCTGTAAACCTGCTTTTGGAAAATGATACAGACCCGGTGGTATGGAGAGGTCCTATAATTGCCGGTACCGTTAAGCAATTTTGGACCGATGTTATTTGGGAAAATGTAGATTACATGTTCATAGATATGCCTCCGGGGACAGGAGATGTTCCTCTTACGGTATTTCAATCCATTGCTGTTGACGGTATTATCGTCGTAACCTCTCCACAAGAGTTGGTGTCAATGATTGTGTCAAAGGCGGTAAAAATGGCCGAGATTATGAGAATTCCCATAATCGGATTAGTCGAGAACATGTCATATTTTAAATGTCCCGATAATGGCAAAGAGTATCAAATTTTTGGAGACAGTCATATTGAAGAAATAGCTGATAAGCACAATTTAAAGGTATTGGCAAAGCTGCCCATTGACCCGAAAATTTCTGCTGCCTGTGATAAAGGCATGATAGAACTTTTTGACGGCAATTGGCTCGACCCGGTTTCAGAAGTATTAGAACAAGTGGAGGAGAAAAATGATTAAAATAGCAGTAGCCAGCGAAAATGAAATAGTAACCGAACACTTCGGTCATTGTGAAAATTTCAATATTTTTGAAGCTGAGAATAACCAAATTGTTAGGAGTGAGTCCATACCCAACCCCGGACATAGGCCGGGATTTTTGCCAAACTTCTTAAACGATATGGGAGTTAATGTTGTTATTTCAGGTGGTATGGGAGGCGGAGCTATAGATATCTTTAATGAAAAAAACATTGAAGTAATCGTAGGAGCGAGGGGTAATGCCAGAAAAGCAGCAGAGGAATATCTAAAAGGTAATCTTAAATCCACTGGTTCAATTTGTCATGAGCATAAGAATCATAATAAATGCAGTGAATAGCAATACAAAGTGCACCAATAGCAAAGAAGCCGTAAATAATAAGCACCAGATTTTTCTGGTGCATTTTTATTATTATATTATTTTAATAAATTAAATAAATTCTAAAATTTCTATTGAATATATTTAATAAGCAATGGAAATAAATTATCATAACCCGATAATATAGTGGATTTGATAATTATTATTATTTTTGATACAATTAAAACAATAAATTAATAATTAAATAAATAAAATAATTACTTTTTTAATTAAGAACTTAATTTAATAAGTGTCTATAATGTCAGCGAATCATATATTATAGCCTTTAATATAATTTTAAAATTTATTTCGGGAGGAGAATAATAATTATGAACGAAAAAGCAACATTAGTAATAGAAAAAAGGGAAAAAGCAAATAGCAGGTCCAGCAAGCAACTGAGAAAAATTGGTTTTGTGCCCGGCTCTATCAGTAGAAAAGGAAAGGATTCTATTTCGGTAAAGGTTAAAAAGGAAGAGCTTATGAAGAGCTTGTCTAAACACGGAAGAAATTATATCTTTAATCTTAAGCTGGATGGGGATGATATATCTGCAATAGTTAAGGAAATGAATTATTCGCCGTTAAAAAGGGAATTAATGAGCGTTGATTTTCAACAAATATCCTTAACAGATGAAATAAAAATGAATGTAGAAGTAAAACTGATCGGAAAAGACTCTGTAGAATTTAGAAAGCTATTGGTACTGCAACAGATGGATCAGATACCCGTAAAGGGTTTACCACAGGATATACCCGATTTTATCGAAATAGATGTGACCAATCTTGATGTTGATGATAAAATCGCTATCGGTGATGTTAAGTATCCAAAAGGAATTGAACCTGACATCGAAGCTGATAAAATAGTATTAACAATAATCAAACCTAAGGTAAGAGGTGAAGAA
>JAAYTR010000070.1 GCA_012523685.1 Clostridiaceae bacterium
AAATTTATTAATATATTCTTCCCAGGTTGCATTATCTAATTTTCTAGACATAATTATATCCTCCCATTAATAATCTTTTTCTTAATTTTATCAATTGGGAGGATATGCTATCTAGGTACTTAATTTTTTACGCTTACATATATCAAGTCTTTAATTACATTTTAATTTTCTATCCTAGACATCAATACCACGCTCTCAACATGTTTTGAGATGAGTTTATAGCTATCAAAATCATTGTTCGGAGCCCCATTTTTATTGAGGCTCGTACTTGGAAACATATCCAAGATTGACTGTCGTTTTGGGGAACATATCAGTCAGAATGAAGCTATAGCTTACAAGATACATGAAGATAAAAAAGAGATATCATTAAATTAAACTATGAATTGCTTCGTGTATTTTTCTGGCAATATAGGGGTTATTCATTGTATAAAGATGAATCCCATCAACACCCTGTGCAGTTAAATCTACAATCTGGTCTATCGCATACGCAATACCAGCATCTCGCATTGCAATGGGATTATTTTCATAGCGTTCCATCATCGTAACAAACTTTTTCGGCACAGTAACTCCACATAAAGAAGCCATTCTTTCTATCTGTTTTTTATTTATTACCGGCATGATTCCGGCTTCAATCGGAACATTGATATCTGCAAGCTGACAGCGTTCTATAAAGGAATAAAAAAATTCGTTATCGAAAAAAAGCTGTGTGACGAGATGATTTGCTCCAGCATCAACTTTGCGTTTAAGATTACGGATATCCTCTAACTTGCTTTCTGCTTCAATATGCCCTTCCGGGTAACAAGCCGCTAAGATATTAAAATCTCCCTGTGATTTAATAAAAGCAATGAGATCAGAAGCATATCTAAAATCTCCTTGGATACAGCCCTCACTAGGAACATCTCCTCGCAGAGCTAAAATGTTCTCTATCCCTGCTCGCTTAAGTTCTTTAAGCTTTGCAGATACGTCCTCTTTTGTTAATCCGATACATGGCAGATGCGAAACACTTTCAATCCCATAACTTTTAATCGCTGAAGCAATTTCAAAGGTTTGGTTATTGTTTTCACCTCCGCCTGCGCCGTAAGTCACACTGATAAAATCAGGAGACAATTCCTTCAATTCACTTAAAGTATCGTAGATTGTATTAACTGGTGATGTTCGTTTGGGTGGAAATACCTCGTAGGACAACACCGTCTTTTTCTTAAAGAATTCAACTGTTTTCATTACGTAATTCCTTTGCTGCTTCTACAAGATTTTTAAGACTTGCAGTCGTTTCAGCAACACCTCTTGTTTTTAATCCGCAGTCAGGATTTATCCACAGCTTTTCAGGGCTGATTTTTTCAAGCATCTTATAAAGAGCAGATTTAATCTCCTTTATAGATGGTACTCTTGGAGAATGAATGTCATAAACACCGGGACCTACCTCAGTTTTAAAATTGTTTTTCTTTAAAGAATCCAGTATCAGTAAATTAGAACGAGAAGCTTCAAAGGTAATTACATCAGCATCCATATCATCAATCGCCTTAATAATATCACTAAACTCGCTATAACACATATGTGTATGAATCTGTGTTTCCGTCTTTACACCACTATGAACAAGGCGGAATGCAGGGATAGCCCAGTTCAGATATTCGCTGTACCAATCACGTTTTCTCAAAGGTAGCTTTTCACGCAGAGCGGCTTCATCAACTTGAATCACACGGATACCATTCGCTTCCAAATCAAGCACTTCATCACGAATTGCCAAAGCAATCTGATAGGTACTTTCTTTTAAAGATATATCTTCACGAGGGAAAGACCAGTTTAAAATTGTCACGGGACCAGTGAGCATACCCTTCATAGGCTTCTTAGTAAGA
>JAAYTR010000071.1 GCA_012523685.1 Clostridiaceae bacterium
ATGATTATCTATATAGCAGGATTGCAGTCAGTCCCAGGTGATATTATCGAAGCTGTAAAAATTGATGGGGCAGGCTCAATACGGAGATTTTTCTCTGTAACGCTTCCTCTGATACTTCCGTCAGTAACGGTTTGTCTGTTCCATTCCATATCAAACTCGCTGAAGATGTTTGAGCTTATTTTTAGCCTTACCGGTGGCGGACCCGGAACGGCAACTACCACACTTCCACTGGATATCTACAATACGGCGTTTAATAATAACCAGTTTGGATACGGAAGTGCAAAATCAGTCATTCTCTTTCTGCTGGTCGCCTTCATTACCATATGGCAAACTTCGTCACTTAAGAAGCGGGAGGTGGAGGTATGAAGAAAAAGCTTGTTCCTGTTATCTTGTTCATAATTATGCTCATTATGCTGTTGATCTTTCTGTCTCCGCTTGTCATAGTGGTATTGGGCGCCTTCAAAACCTATAGCGAAATAATGACCGATGCACTTGCTCTACCCCAAAACTTAACTTTTGAAAATTTTCTAAATGTTTTCAGGGATATGAAATATCCCAATGCATTTATTAATACTGCCATTGTCACGCTGGTGGGATCTGCGGGAATAGTAATATTCGGCTCCCTCGCAGGATATATGCTGTCCCGGACAAAGACAAAACTTAGCTTCAGGCTTTTTATATACTGTATTTTCCCTATGATGATACCCTTTCAGTCATATATGATTACTCTGGTTCAAATTGCCAAAGGACTTAAATTAACAGGTAGTGTTTTGGGTTTATCAGTAATTTACTGGGGGCTTGGCATTCCAATATCGGTATTTCTTTATCATGGGTTTGTAAAGGGAATTCCAAAGGAGCTTGATGAATGTGCTCTTGTTGACGGAGTAGGTAAACTACGAACATTTATCAGTATTATCTTTCCCCTTCTAAAGCCCGTAACGGCTACGGTTATTATTGTTAATGCAATGTGGATCTGGAACGACTTTTTATTACCTCTTCTCATTATAGGAGGTGCAAAATCCGGCATGACCCTTCAGCTTGCAGCCTATGGCTTTATAGGCCAGTACAAAATGCAATGGAATAATATTATGGCAGGCGCCATTTTGATTATATTACCGGCTCTTGTCATATATCTGGTATTTCAGAAACACATCTTAAAAGGTATGGTTGAAGGCTCTGTCAAAGGATAGCACAATACAGGCATAGAAAGGAATAACGACTATGAAATTTACAAATGGCTTTTGGTTAATACGCCCTGAGTTTATCCCTTCCTACCCCGTTGAATATTCAATGCATGAGTTGAACGGGAACAACCTTATCCTTTATGCTTCATCAAAACATATCTCGACCAGGGGGGATATGTTGAATATACCTGTTTTCACAATCACCCTGTCATCACCCATGCGTGATGTTATTAAAGTTTCCATGTGCCATTTTAAGGGCGCTCCTTATAAAAAGCCCTTCTTCGAAATCTATTCTGAGGAGGCGGCAGTTGATATTTATGAGAATAATCAGACTATTACCTATAAAAGCGGAAACATAAAAGCTGAAATTTGCAAGGAACCAAATAAGTGGGGAATACGCTTTATAGGACCGCAAGGCGAATTAACCAACACCGGCTTTCGAAACATGGGGTACATGAAAAACCGTATAACTGGCGAGGCATTTATATTAGAGCAGCTTGCCATAGATGTCGGTGAGTATATCTACGGGCTTGGCGAACGGTTTACTCCCTTTGTTAAAAACGGCCAGGTTGTTGACATGTGGAATGAGGACGGAGGCACCGCCAGCGAAATAGCATATAAAAATATACCTTTTTACATGACCAATAAAGGATATGGAGTGTTTGTTGACAATGCCGGTGATGTGTCCTTTGAAGTGGCCAGTGAAAAGGTAGAACGGGTACAATTCAGCGCAAAGTCGGAAAGATTGGATTATTACATAATCAACGGCCCTTCACCCAAAGATGTGGTAAGAAAATATACAACCTTGACCGGCAGACCGGCTCTCCCCCCTGCCTGGTCCTTCGGGCTCTGGTTAACTACTTCTTTTACCACCAGCTACGATGAAGACACCGTAACCGGTTTTATCCAGGGAATGGCCGACAGAGATATACCACTTCATGTCTTTCATTTTGACTGCTTTTGGATGAAGGGCTATCAATGGTGTGATTTTAAATGGGACGATGAGGTATTCCCCGATCCTGCCGGTATGCTAAAGCGTTATAAAGAGCGCGGATTGAAGATTTGTGTCTGGATTAACCCTTACATAGCCCAGAAATCATATTTGTTTGATGAGGGAATGGAAAAGGGTTATCTGGTTAAAACAAAAGACGGAGGCGTCTGGCAAACCGACATGTGGCAGCCGGGTATGGCTCTTGTGGACTTCACCAGTGAAGATGCCTGCAAATGGTATCAATCAAAGCTCGAAGAATTGTTGGACATGGGTGTAGACTGTTTCAAGACAGACTTTGGCGAGCGGATCCCTGTAAGAGATATTGTCTATAATGATGAATCTGATCCATTAAAAATGCACAATTACTATACATTCCTTTTCAACAGAACAGTATTTGAATTGTTGGAGAGAAAGAAAGGGGTTGGTAAAGCAACAGTCTTTGCCCGGTCTGCAACAGCGGGATCACAACAGTTTCCGGTTCATTGGGGCGGAGATTCCACCGCCAGTTATCCTTCCATGGCTGAAACCCTTCGTGGCGGCTTATCCCTTTCTTTATGCGGATTCGGCTTTTGGAGTCATGACATAGGTGGCTTTGAGAGAACAGCATCTGCTGATTTATACAAACGCTGGTGCGCTTTTGGCATGCTTTCATCCCACAGCCGTCTTCACGGTTCTGATTCCTACAGGGTTCCCTGGGCATTTGATGAAGAAGCAAGTGTTGTGTTAAGAAAGTTTGTCAAGCTGAAATGCAAATTAATGCCTTATCTGTATTCACAGGCAGTGAAAGCTCACACCGAAGGAATTCCTATGCTCAGACCCATGTTTATGGAATTTCCTGAGGACAGAGCTTGTGAAACATTGGACATGCAGTATATGTTGGGGGATTCTCTTTTAATAGCACCGGTTATGAAGGAAAACGGGAAAGTGAACTATTACCTCCCGGCAGGAAGATGGACGAATTATCTGACAGGAGAAGTAATAAACGGCGAACGTTTTTCAAAGGAAGTTCACGACTATATGTCATTGCCCCTGATGGTCCGTCCAAATTCGGTCATAGCGGCCGGAGCCTGTGATTCAAGACCTGATTATGACTATTTTGACGGGATAACATTTGAGTTGTTTGAAATAGAAGACGG
>JAAYTR010000072.1 GCA_012523685.1 Clostridiaceae bacterium
ATGAAGTATGAGATTGCTGGCCAGCTTGGTATTAACTTAAAGCAAGGTTACAATGGTGATTTAACTTCTCGTGAAGCCGGAACAATCGGCGGTAACATCGTCAAAAAGGTATTCCAGACCTATACCGGCAATCAGTATCCTCAGTATGATACAACCAAACAACAGAACAAATAATTAGGATTTAGGTATCATAAAAGGGGCTGTATCGAGAAAATCGATGGGGCCCCTTTTATTGTTTCTGTTTATTCTTCCTCACTTTTATTAACATGAATAGTTTCAGTAACTGGTTTTTCTTCTGCTTTTTCATCCTGTTTTTGTTCTTTTCCGTGCTTGCAGCCTGGTTCAAAGGCCTTTTTAACTTGTTCAATAATATTTGGTATGTTGTCCAAAGCCCTGTCAAGTGCTGCATGAGGTGAAGCAGGAATCATTTTTATGGTGTTATTTCTGCCCACTATCATAAAAGCAACCGGACTGATACTAACACCTGCACCACTGCCTCCGGCAAAAGGAAAAACATCGCTTTCTGTTCTTTTTGTATTACTATATTCCCCACCACCGGCGGCAAACCCGAATGCTACCTTGGAAACGGGTATAATGACGGTGCCATCAACTGTCTGAACCGCATCGCCCACAATAGTATTTACATCTACCATTTCTTTAATACTTTCCATGGCTGTTTTCATTAGCTCTTCAATTGGATGCTGTCCCATAGTTTTCATTTTCTCCTCTCCTCGCTTTTGCAATATAATCATTAGCTATCAATTTTATAATATGGATGATTCTCACCCTTAATATGCAGGAAATATGAAAATCAGGCGTCTCCATTCGAAAATCAGGATAAAATTCCAAAACCAGGTTTTTTTGTGGGATGAAAGGTATTAGTAACCCGATAACACTCCAGATGTTCCCGTAAAGCAGTGCAGTTAAAGCAGCATCCTTTGTGGACAGGCGACCTTTTACAGAAAAAATGAATACCTCCATATTTTTTTTAAGGTGATTATAGGTATCCTTTGAAAAAATTAGATTCAGTATGGCTGAAATCCTTCCTTTTTTCTTTTTTTTGTCTTTGGGCACCTGTTTCTTCTTTTTTAAAAAAAAGTCCAGCCCGCCTTCTTTGAAATTCCATGAAAAAAGCTTGAGAATCCGGTACAGCATTACCTTAATCTCCATTTGAAAGCCTTCAGAATCAAAAGAGATTTCAACCATAAGAGAGAGTCTTGAAAACATCGTTATTATAATTAGTAAAACCAGAGCTATAAAAATAGCCAGAAAAACCATACGTACCTCCGTACTATATGTTTTCCGGCTTATAGTAAATTATGCCAGGTATTTTAATCTAACGGAACATCTTCGTATACTTCAGGAATCTCGTTCATAGCCAGTGGAGGAAGATCCTTAAGGTTTGAGAAACCGAAAACACGAAGAAACTCCTCGGTCGTAGCATATAATTTAGGTTTTCCGGGAGTATCATCACGGCCTACCTCTTCAATAAGGTTCCTCTCTATCAGCTTGGCCAGAACGCCATCACTGTTTACTCCTCTTATTTGTTCTATGTAAGCTCTTGTTACAGGTTGATTATATGCCACAATAGACAGCGTTTCATATGCCTGAGGTGTAAGGCCCTGTTTTCTTCTTACAGTTCCCAGCTGCTGCACATACTCATCAAGTTCAGGTTTGGTACAAAGCTGATATGCGTTATTAATTTCCCTTAACATAATGCCGCGGGAAGCATTCTGATATTTGTAAATTAAATTTGACAAAATGACTTTTGTTGTCTTTTTGTCATGGCCGATTATCTCAGCTATCTTTTCTAAGGGAACCGGGTCACCCGAGGCAAAAAGCAAAGCCTCAATTATTACCTCTGTATCGTTTATGGAGCCCATATTATTCATCCTCTATTAATGACATTGGATCTTTATTATTGTTATTATTCTTATTATTAGGAGTCAGGTATATTTCTCCAAAGTCCACATTCTGGTATATTAAGGCCTGTCCTAGCCTGACAACCTCTAATGTAGCCAGGAAGCCGGTAGCTACTTCCAGGCGGCTCTTTTCTTTTGAATTATAAATTTTGGAGAAACACAACTTAACTCCATTTTTTAATAGCCCCAGAATCTCTTTTACTTTTGATCTTAGTGATACTTTCTCCTGGTTTAGAATTCGTTTCATTTTTTTTGAAACGTCATTCATTTTATCCCTGTATTTTCTTAATGCATTCTCCATACAGATTCTAAGAGTCTCAGGAGAAACCTCCAGCTCTTCCTGTGCAATTATATCAGGAATAACCTCCGGCAGCTTATAATGAGCACCTCTCCAGTTTTCCTCTCTGGCAGCCAGCAATTTTGAACATTCTTTATACTTTTTATATTCCAGAAGCTTCATGATCAGTTCTTCACGCGGATCTACAGACTCTTCTTCCACCAGGGGCTCTCTCTTGGGAAGAAGCATTCTGGATTTTATATGAAGCAGAGTTGCCGCCATAACCAGAAACTCCGACGCAATATCCAGATCCAGTTCCTGCATAGCGCTAAGATAATCCAGATACTGCTCAGTAATTTCAAGAATAGGAATATCATATATATCTATCTGGTTTTTTTCTATAAGATAGAATAATAAATCAAAAGGTCCTTCAAAATTTTCAAGTTTTAAGGTGCAAGCATCTGTCAGAGCGCTTTTCATGATATCCCCTTAAATCCAGTCAATTTTCATTACCCGGCGAACCTCAGCCATGGTCTCTTCTGCTTTCATCCTGGCCTTTTTATTTCCTTCCATGATAATATCCTTAATATCGTCTGTTCGCTTGAGCCATTCCTGTCTTTTCTCATATATTGGTGTCATCAGCTTGGCAATATTTTCGGCTAAAATTTTCTTACACGCTACGCAGCCAATCTCACCATTTCTGCAATCATGCTCAATTTCAGCAACCTGATCCTCTGAAAAGAGTTTATGGTATGAAAAGACTGAACAAACCTCAGGATGCCCCGGATCAGTTTTGTGGATACGGGCCGGGTCTGTTACCATGCTCATTACCTTCTTCCTGATCACATCAGGGCTGTCTGATAATGCAATGGTATTATTGTAACTCTTACTCATTTTTCGCCCGTCCAGCCCCGGCAGAACTTTAGCTTTAGTCAAAAGAGGCTGGGGCTCCGGAAAGACCTCGGAATTGTATAAATAATTAAATCTTCTTGCAATTTCTCTGGTCATTTCTATATGGGGAAGCTGATCCTCTCCCACAGGTACAAAATCTGCTTTGTACATCAGAATATCTGTGGCCATAAGACATGGATAGCCTAAAAAACCGTAAGTTGTAATATTTTTATCCTTCATCTGACTCAGCTGATCCTTATAGGTTGGGCACCTGTACAGCCAGGATAGAGGTAAATTCATTGAAAACAGTAAATGTAGTTCTGCATGTTCTTTTATACTGCTCTGGATAAAAAATGTACATTTTTCCGGGTCAAGACCTGCTGCCAGCCAATCAACAAGCAAACTGGTAATATTATCCTTATAATCATCGGTATTCTCATAGCCTGTAGTCAGGGCATGATAGTCGGCAACAAAGAAAAAACAATTATAATCATTCTGAAGCTTTACCCAGTTTTCTAAAGCTCCGAAATAATTACCCAGATGCAGAGCACCTGTAGGACGCATTCCGCTAAGTATTGTACCTTTTTTATCCATGGTTACACTCCTGATGAACTTAATTTCTATCTCCTTATGTTATATTATATTTCAATATATAGTCAAGTCCCGCATGTTCAAAACTGCATACCTATAAATTGCAACATTAAATGCCGCATATAATTTTTGTTTATGTTTTTCTTGATCGTTAAACATTTTACAATGAATCACCATGAGTTTTCTGCTCTAAATATCTAAATCTCTACGGCATTTAATTTTACAACATTCAACGGTATCAAATTTTAATAAAAATTCTTGCAAAGGTAAATACTTCGTGTTATTATATTGTGTGTTGCACTAAGCAGTAGGAGGTGAACATAATGCCTAATATTAAATCAGCGATTAAGAGAGTAAAAACAAGTGAAGCTAAAAATTTGCAGAATCGTATGAAGAAGTCCGAGCTAAGAACAACTCTTCGTAAATATCGCGAGGCTATTGAAGCAAAGTCTCCCGAAGCTCAGGATATTTTGAAGGAAGCCATAAAAAAGGTTGATCAGGCTGCTTCCAAGAATCTTCTTCATAAGAATACCGCCTCCAGAAAGAAATCTCAGCTTCAAAAGGCTTTTAATGCAATGTCTGCAGAATAGAATTAATTAGATTAACGCATAAAGATAAAACGTACCAAAGGTACGTTTTTTGCATTTTGTAGTTATATTAAGTGCGCTTATTATGGTTTATGATTATCAGTCAACATTTTTTACTGTTATTTTATCCATTGTAACATCGGCATGACGTACTACTATATCACTTATCTGGGCTACTTCCTGGGCAGTCAGACTCGATGCTTTTACTATTACATCTACATTATCGGTATCACTCATATAAGCTAATGCGTCTTCAAAACCCTTTTGCTTAACCAAAGTCTCTACTGTACTTTCAGCCTCGGCTCTCCTGATTATAGCAAGCAGTTGTTCCTGCGCTTCTAAGGAGTTCATACCTGTTGAGGTTGCAATTGTTCCGTCTGCTGCCTGAGCCAGAGCTTTCAGTTCATCCTTTTGCTTGCTTCTGGCTCTGTCTCTCTCCATACGCGCCTCGGCAAAAAATCCCCCTGTTTGCTGTGCCTGCGCTACTGCCTCGTCTATAACAGCAGCATCTGAATTTTCCACATAAACGGCTGCTCCCGGTATATCCTCGAGATCTGTGTCCTGATCGAGGGCCAGGTCTAATTTGGCTGACTCTCCCGATGTATTATAGTTGTACTGCAGTATTCCTACTGAAATTATTACCAGCACCAGCCCAAGTACAACAATTTGTTTTCTTTTCATACCTTTCCCTCCAACCACTATTTAGAAAAATAATTGTTTCCTGCAACAATATTATGTATAAACAATTTCTTATATAGAATTATATTTACATAGCTACCCTATTTATGCTTCAATATCTGAACTCTGTGCTCGGGAATTCCTAAAAGAGTGCAGACCGCATTATTAAGCTGAGCTTTGATAAGAATGTCATCGGCCCCCTCTGCTACAACCACAACTCCTTTAATCTGGGGAATAATCACTTTCAGGATAACCGGTTCATCTGTTCCCGCTAATGCCAGCTGCCTGGTCTCACTTATTTCCAATGATTTCCCGTCAGCTCTTTCATCATTTCTTGTATCCTGTATATTATTGTAGGCAGGCACCTGCTCGCTTCCGGTATCCGCATATACCATGACACTGACCTGTCCGGCTCCCTCTACCTTTGATAAAAGCTCAGCTAACCTCCGTTCTATATCAGCAACAACATCATGTCCCTCTATAGAATAATCTGATTTCGACACTCTTTTGTCAGAGCTTGACAGGCTGCTGGCTTCATTCATCGTATCCTCGGTATCGTCTGAACCGGCTAAATAGCTGCCTGCTAAAATAATAATAACTCCAAGTATTACTATTAATATCAGGTTTTCAATAGTAGAAAGCTTCCTTTTTCCGGTATTTTCTTTTTTCTTAACAAAAAAACCCGTTATTCTCTTAAACATAATCCTATCCTCCACTAAAGGCACTTTGGTCAATGATTATCTGGTTTTCTTTAATTGCAAAGACTGTAATGAGCTGATTTTTTATATATGTTATGGTTTGGATGCTTACGGGGTTTATTCTGTTACCATCTGTTGGTTCAAGCTTGAGATAAATGCTTCTTAATAATCCAAATCTTTCATCTTTGGGGTCTTCAAACAATACTACGTCAACATTGGTTACAATAAACTCTCTTTCCCCTGTAAAACGTGATTTAACATCGTTTATAAGCGACAACCTGTATAATTCGAGTATTTGATCTGAGTCCTCCTCCTGGAGCCTTGCTATCCTGCTTTTAAGTTCTCCCTCCGACATCCTTACATATTGGTTCCATACAACACTGCTAATTTCGAAATCCCCTTTCAGCAGCTTTAAAGCAGGAGTTATTATTACCACTGTTACAGTAAGGCCACAAATAAGCTTTACATACTTATTGAGATTGCCCTGAGGTGCAAATTTCTCAATTATCGAACAGACAACCGTTACTGTTACAAGAGTAATAATCCAAGATCTCAAAACATCCATCCAGTTTCCCTACCCCATTACTCCCGATGAGTTCATCAAAGATCCTGTCAGAAGTATAATTACAAACAATGAAGCCCCCATTATTCCAAGCATAATTGATATACAGCCGGCTGAATCCGTTAACGCATCACAAATACTTTCATCACAAATCGGTGCACCGATAACTGCAGCAAGCCGGAAAGCTATCATAACAACAAACACTTTAATAAATGGTATTACAAAAACCAGCCCCAAACCTATAACAGTTAAAATACCTGCAATATTGCTGACTGCAGATGTGCAAAGAAGTATAGTCTCCGCAGCATCCGTCATGTACTTTCCGGCAACAGGAATAAATGTTCCTATAGCAAATCTGGTCGTCTTTACGGTTATCGCATCTATTGAGGAACCGGCTATCTTTTGCAGGGACATAAAGATTGAAAATACCAGAGTAACGGTTCCGGTAACCCAGATAGCACAGCTTTTAAGGAGTTTGGCCAGAGCATTCAGCTTAAACCGTTCAGATATACTGTCTACAAGAAAGAGGATACCTGCCATTACTGTCAGAGGCAGGAGAACGGCTTTAAATATCTGGCAAGCAATATTTACTCCTACAAACATTAATGGCTGCATAGCTGTAACAGAGACAATTCTCCCCGAAGCCGCCAGCAGAGCAATAAGAGCCGGCATTACAAGGGATGCTATGTGCTGCATCGTTTCAATGGTGGTTTTTGCAACATCAACTGCACTTCCAAAGCTCACAGCCGCTACAATAACCAGTATGCCATTAACCGCTAATTTTGCCGCTTCGTTTGGTATATCGTTTCCCAGAGGCTGCAATGCTCGAATAACTGCTCCCAGCAACATAATTGCGAATAATTGTATAATCAGCACAATGTTTACCTTTATTTCTTTGCCAATGATCGTAAGAAGTATTTTAGGAAGCCCTTCCAGGCTCTCCAATGGCTTTCCTTTTAGGGAATTTTTTATTATTTCTTCTGAGCTAAAATTGTAAGCTTTTGATATTTGTGATTTGCTAAGTGCTTTATTCAGGGTATCTTTAACAGTTCTTACTTCGCTGTTTTTCAGTTTTTCCTCTATAATATTCTCACTTATTACCGATTCTGAACCGGTATCCGGAGAGGCTGCCACAGGTGTAGAAGCAAAGAGTACTGCAAAAAATATAAAGAGTGAAAATCGTATTTTATTTCGATTCATAAAACTCACTGTACCTCTCTCCTTCTTCTTAATACTGTGTGAAACCTATCCGGATAAAGAATAACATTTATGTCCGTCATCTTTAACGTAGTGAAGGATCTTTCGCACTAACTAAAAGATTCTTCATTTACGCGGAGCGTAATGAGGAATGGCATTTTTGTGTAGTGACCTGCATCTGGCTTTGACAACGGATGAGGTCATTAAATAATTCCTGAAATAATATGTATCAGGGATGTTACAATAGGTACTGCCACCACAAGCATCATAATTTTCCCGACAATTTCAATTTTGCCGGCTATGGCATTCTGCCCCACATCCTTACATACATCTACTGAAAATTGTGTTATATATGCCATTCCTGTAATTTTCAGCATAGGAACCAACAGCTTTGCATCTATCCCTGAGCTGCTGATTGTGTCTTCCAGAGCTTTTACGATCGTACCAGCTTTTCCGAAGGCTATAATGAGGACTATAACTCCAAAAACAAGTCCAAGCATCATTCCCATCTCGGGTTTTTTATCCGATATAACTACTGCAAAAATAGCCGTAATAATCCCTAATATCGCTATTCGGATAAGCTCTGATTCCATAGGTTTGTTATTCCTTTCAAAAGCCAAATAAAGCTTTAACTGTGTCAAAAAGCTTGACAATTTCTTTTGCCACCATTAATAAAACCACCACTACAGCAGCTAATGTTGTCATCATAGCCATTTCTTCACGACCCGACTTAGTTAGCACTACATTCAGAATAGATACAAGGATGCCAATGGCCGCAATCTTAAAAATTAAATCCACATTCATGTATGTATCCCCTTAAAACAAGATTTGAATGATGGCTCCATTAAATTACACTTATTTGGCGGCTGTCACCCGCAACGATTTTGCCGCACCAGGCAGCGGGTATTTGAATAAATACAGAGTTATATAAGTAGAATTACCGCTGCTGCTCCGCTTAGGACACCCAAATTCCTGTACAATTTGCCTTTTGTATTCATAGCTTCTCTTGCCTTCTTCTCCAGCATTTCAAGGTTTTCTTTTTCCAAATCTAATACTGATTCCTGATTCTCTTTGCCGGACTTACCCAACAATTCTCCGAAATCAGAAAGTACCTGCCAATCTGATTCATCCAGAGGAAGACTATCTCCTCTTTTTTCAATTGCCATCTTCCATGCTTCCCCTGCGTCTATGCGCTGCTCTTTCATTGCATTTCCACATTCAAGAAAGATCTCTGACCATATGCCGCTAATTCGTTCATTACCTATGTTTTCAAAGGCCGAAAAAAGAGGTACTCCCAAACCACAGATTTGATTTCTAAGATTAAGAAGGATTTCGATGAGTTTTGATAACGCACGCTGTCTCTCGGCAAGCTTTACTGACATCTTCATTCCTGTAACTGTGCACCCTGTAAACACCATCAGGCATCCCGCTATCTTGAACCAAACTGCTATATTCACTACCATTTACACTCATCACCCTTGTCCATCTTTTTCCGTTGTCCATTCCGAGAAGAACTATTCTCTCAAACCCATCTTTTGCAGCGAGTTGCCCTACTCCCAACCTTCTTTTAAAATCCTCAAAGCTGAATGCATGAGCAGTAGCAATAATTCTAACCCCTGCATTCCATGCCATTTGTATCGCATCTGCATCCCCGGTTGCTCCCAGTTCGTCCACAATAATTACCCGGGGGGCCATACCCCTGAGCACCATTTCAATTCCTTGACTTTTCCGGCATCCGTCCAGCACGTCGGTTCTTGGTCCCAAATCATTTTGAGGCACTCCTCTGAAGCTTGCAGCAAGTTCAGACCGTTCGTCTATAACCGCAGTTCTTAAGCCCCTGAAGCTGCCATTGTCAAGTCCCTGGCTTATCATGCGGCACAAGTCCCTGAGAATGGTGGTTTTGCCACATCCCGGCGGTGACAGAATCAGTGTATTGTAAATATCCTGGCTGTTCCGTATCAGTTTCTCAAATACGTCCCGGGCACAGCCTTTAACCTGTCTGGCAAATCTGATATTAACCGATGAAATATCTTTGATGGCTTTTATTCTGTCTCCCTCGTATACTACAGTGCCGCAGATACCGGCTCTGTGCCCGCCTTTCAAGGTAATAAACCCTCTTATGATGTCTTCCTGATACGCATATATTGACTGCTCACATAAAAGAAGAAATAATGAGTTCACTTCTTTTGCCGTAATATTCAATGCCGACTGACGGTTTTGTGACAAATTCCCTTCCTCACTTATGAAATAATCATTTCCGGAAAAAACTCCCATCAGAGGGAGGCCGCTCCGAATTCTTATTTCCTCCAGCCCATTTATGTAATTGTCTTTAATCCCCTTAACTGCTTTTCTGATCCTGTCGGGAAGGTATGCTGAAAGCAACACATTAAGGTCATCTGTTCTGTTGATTTGCTGCTCCATAATAAACCTCCAGCGAGAAAAGGACATGCTTAAATGTATGCCTTAAAAACTTCCGATATGCCAAAAAGGAGCCAAATTGAAAGTCTTATCCTTCAACTTGGCTCCTTGTAATTATTATTAATATTGTTTATCTGTAGGAAATAGAATCGTAAACCCGCTCATTTTTTATGATGTTATATTTTGATTCCAGACCCCAGCTTTCCAAAGCACTATTGTAGAATTCCTGGGCTGCATTATATTCCATTGAGCTCTTAACATTATCTTTGACATCATCAAAAGTTGTCCTGTCCTCAATCTTTACCACATAAATGAAGTAATCGCCATCAATAATACCAGTGTCTCCCGGCTCATGGTCAAAAATCCACTCTAAAGCATCCAGCTCCAGATAATATTGATACATGGAAGTCTGACTGTAGGTAATGGTTCCTTTACCCAGATCATTCTGCTCTGTACCGGTTTCTGAAGGATCATCCTTCACCTCGGTATATTCTGCTATTACATCATCTATTGGCTCGCCTTGCTGTATTTTACTTAATGCCTCTTCAGCTTTTTCTTTCTTTCCGGCTATTTCCTCCTCAGATAGTGTCTCGCTGGATTCAGATAATTTTTTCAGTATTATATAACTGATATCCACATTGTCATACGACTTTCTGTCCTCATTATATTCGGCTTCCATCTGTTCGTCTGTATAAGTTTCCGCTTCAAAATGCTCTTCTAAATATCTGCTTTTAAAATTCTCTATGACGCTATATATCTCATAAATGCTCTGAAGTTCGGCAGCAGTTACTTTATATGTCTCCTTGAACTGTCTGTCGGTTAATTGCCCTTTAACTGAAGCTATCATTGATGCCACCTGTTCTTTTATAGTGGAATCAATCTTCAAACCCATTTCCTGTGCCTTAATATACTGAATCATAAACTCTTTTGAGTAATTAAGGGCTTCGCGCTTGGCTGTTTCATACGGATCCTGACCTTCTGCAATTGTTGTCCAGAATTTATCTTTTTCTTCCTGTGTTGTAAGACCCTCCTCTGATTCAGTAGCAGACAGCTGTTGTTGCAGGAAAAACTGATATACTGATTTTGATATCCTTCTTCCGTCGACAGTAGCCACATAGCTTCCTGAATCAATAAAATAATAGGTTAATACTGCCAGCAGCACTATTACAACCGTGACAATTATCTTTATTCTATTTTTCTCACGCTCAGTCCTTATCAATTTTTTCTTTTTTGATGCTTTTGCCTTGTTTATACTATCTTTCTTATCCATATGTTCCATCCTTTTTCAGTACATAAACACATGCCAGATATAATTATCCGGCATTTTATTTATTAACTTTTCCGGGCAATATACATTTATTATAAGACTTCACGGCTTTAACTTCAATTTTTGTAGCGCTTGTAATAGAATTTTAATATTTTCAAGGATTTCACCGGGTTTCATATTCTTTGTCCGAAGAGATAAATAAGGCTGTTTTCCCGCGCTGAATAACAATTTCCCCTTCCATTGGCTCATTAGCTCCCCAATTTTATCCAACGGCAATCCGCCCTGTTCGGCAAAATTGAATATCACCGTCTCCTCCTTCTGTTTTACAGAAGAAAATCCAAGATTTGAAGCCAGGTTTTTTATATACGCTATCTCTATAAGATAGTTGGTTTCCGTGGGTATATCACCATATCTGTCTATCAGTTCATCTTTTATGTCCATGATTTCTTCCTCTGTTTCAATAGTAGCAATCGTTCTGTACATATCAATTCTTTGCTCCTCATCCTCAATATAGGAAGCATCAATGTATGCACCAGTTAATAGTTCCACGGCGGTATCCACTGCTCTGTTGGTAACTGCTTCTCCCTTAAGTTCAGTAACAGCTTCGTCAAGCAGCTTCAAATACATATCATATCCCACCGATTCCATGTGTCCATGTTGTTCTGCACCCAGGATATTTCCCGCTCCTCTTATCTGCAAATCCCGCATAGCTATTTTAAATCCCGAACCGAACTCGGTAAATTCCCTTATGGCCCGCAAGCGCTTTTCAGCTATCTCACTTAAAACCTTGTCCCTTTTATATGTTAAATATGCATATGCCAAACGGGTTGATCTTCCAACTCTTCCGCGAAGCTGGTAAAGCTGGGCAAGACCTAATCTGTCTGAATCCTCTACAATTATTGTGTTTACATTTGGCATATCGATTCCTGACTCAATGATTGTCGTACATACCAATACATCAAAGTCCTTGTCCAGGAAAGATTGTATGACTCTCTCCAGTTCCCTTTCCCCCATTTGGCCATGGGCATATCCAATTCTGGCCTCAGGTACTAAGGCCTGTATTTGTGCCATCTTTGCCTGAATACCTCTCACCCTGTTATAAAGATAGAATACCTGACCGCCGCGTGCCAGTTCACGGTTTATTGCATTCTGAATAATATCTTCTCTGTGTTCGACTACATAGGTCTGAACCGGATATCTATGTTCCGGAGGATCTTCCAGAGTGCTTATATCTCTTATTCCCGAAAGAGCCATATTAAGCGTCCTTGGTATGGGTGTTGCTGAAAGTGTAAGTATGTCCACCTTAGGATAGCGCAGTTTAATAGTTTCCTTATGCTCAACACCAAAACGCTGTTCCTCATCTATTATTAGAAGCCCCAGGTCTTTAAATCTTACCTGTTCTCCAAGTATCATATGAGTGCCGACAATAACATCTGTTCTGCCGCTTTTTAAATCCCTGATAATAGCCTTTTGTTCAGCATCACTTCTGAACCTGCTCAACATTTCGACTTTAATGGGAAACCCTGAAAACCTGCTTTTTAATGTTTCAAAATGCTGTGCTGCCAAAACCGTAGTTGGAACCAAAAATGCTACCTGCTTACTGTCCATAACAGCCTTGAAAGCCGCACGAATAGCAACCTCAGTTTTTCCGTACCCTACATCACCGCATAACAGACGATCCATAATAGTATCGGATTCCATATCGGCTTTTATTTCTGCCACACACCTTAACTGGTCCAGGGTTTCCTCATATCCGAAGGTTTCTTCAAACTGCTTTTGCCATACCGTATCGGTGGAAAAGGCATACCCTTTAGTATTCCGGCGCTCTGCCTGTATCCGGATCAGATCACCGGCCAATACTCTTAATGATTCTTTAACCCGCGCCTTAACCCTGGTCCACTCAGTGCCGCCAAGTTTATGAAGTCTGGGTTCTCTCCCTTCGGCTCCTATATACTTTTGTATAAGATTCATACTTGTGGTTGGGATAAAAAGAGAACCGCCGTCCTTATAGCTTATTTTAAGGTAGTCCTTTCTTATTCCTTCAACCACCAGCTGCTCTATTCCCCTATAGATTCCTATTCCATGAGCCTGGTGAACTACATAATCCCCTGGCTTCAAATCAGTAAAGGAAGATATCCGCTTACCTTTTTCTCCGGTTCTCTTCCTTGTCCGCCCGTATTTTACTCCGGATAAATCGCTTTCTGCCAGAATAACAAGCTTTTCGTCTTTATACACAAAGCCTGTCTGCAGTTGTCCATAAACAACTACTGTAGAAATCCCCTCCGGCCATGTTCCTTCTTCATCAGCTATGTTAGCCTTTACATCTTTTTCCCTTAATTCATCAATGAATCTGTCTAACCTGTCCCTGGCAGGGCACAGAAAAGCCACCCGATATCCGTCACTTAACCATGCTTTTATATCATCTCCAATCAGATCCAGTTTGCCGTTATATGGACTGATTCCTGACCCCCTGATTTCTATTTTTTCTGTTATCTCACGGGTGAGCGAATTGCTGTCATCCAGAGACTCAAGGGTAATAATGCTGTGTCTGCCAGCTTTTTTCATTATGGTATCAACATCAAAGAGCATGGTGAAGGTGTCTTTTAAAATTTTCCCTTTTTCCATAAGTGTCTCACAGAGGTTGTTCAAAGCCTCCTGTTCATTTTCCATTCTCTCCCTGGCTCTTTGTGATTCCTCAAAAAAGACCAGATGCTTCTCTTTTAGATATTCAAACAGACTGGCTTTTTTCTCTATAAGGTATGGAATGAATTTATCTACACCTGTGAAATAATGGCTGTCATTCAGCTTTTCAATATATCTCTCAATATTTTTGGTCAGGAGGGGGCGAAGCTCGGCTGAAATAAGAGGCAGCGTTTCAGCAAGGGCTTCCCGTATTCTGTTAGCGATAGCATCTATTTCAGACCTGGAATATACTATTTCCCTGGCGGGATATATGTCCAGCACCTCACATGTACCTGTTGAGCGCTGTGTTTCTTCAGAAAACCAGCGCATCGAATCTATTTCTATATCAAAAAATTCAATTCGGCAGGGCATGTCACTGTTGACTGGATATATATCCAGTATTCCCCCGCGCTTTGCATACTGCCCCTTACCTTCAACTTTATCCTCCCTGTTATATCCCAACACCAGAAGTTTTTCTTCTAAAGTATCAGGTTCGACAATATCCTCGGGTTTAAGAGTGATGAGCTGTTTTTCAAAATCACCCGGATCCATTATAAAATGCATGATAGCCTCAACAGAGGTTACTATAAATTTATATTCACCCTTAAGAATCCTGGCCAGTGATGAAATTCTGTCCCGTGTCTGTTCGAAACTTCTTGCTTCCACATCATAAAGCATTATTTCACGGTTTGATAAGTAGACAGCCTTGTTATCTGTAAGATACGAAAAATCAAGATAGGCCTGACGTGCCTGCATTTCATTCCAGGCCACATACAAACCTTTAAATCCTGATATTTTTGCTACCGTATTTGCCAAGTGCCGTTTTTGAGAATCTGAAATACCATAAACAATGGTATTTGCGCCTTCCTGCGCCAATTTTACCAGACGGCTTATCTTTGGGGAATCCGTTATTGCATTGGTGATAAGCTTCATAATAATCTTTTTGGTATCCTTGTCTTAATAATGTTATTATAAAAATGATGACTGCTAAACTTAAGTCTACTGAATAACGCCCTGCATAATTCTCCATAATACATTATCGGGATTTATATTTAAAATATTGCCTGTTGTAAAGGCCATGCTGCGAAAAATCGGATTTGCAACTGTCCTGATAAAGGAGCTTAAAAAGTCATTGGGTACTAAAACCACAAGGGCAAAAAACGCAAGTCCTATAAATGCTTCGTAGCGGGCAAACTTGTAAAAGGCCTCCTCCGGAATAAATCCCGATATTAATCTGGAGCCGTCCAAGGGCGGTACTGGTATCATGTTAAATATTGCCAGGTTGATGTTTACAGATACAAGTATGTAGAAAAATAGTGCGACGTATAAAAAAACTTGCAGCATTTTTTCGGTTGATATGGTTATTACTCCAACCTCAAACAGCTTAGCAATAATTCCTCCTATAAAAATACTGATAAAGCCCAGCAAAATGTTGGACATAGGCCCGGCCACTGCAACCAGAATACTTCCGGTGCGGCGATTCTTAAGGTTGCTGAAATTTACCGGGACTGGCTTTGCCCAGCCGAAACCTACAGTATACATCATCAATACACCTATAAGATCCAGGTGTTTAAAAGGGTTCAGAGTTAATCTCCCTGCTTCTTTAGCTGTAGGATCACCCAATTTATAAGCTACCCAGCCGTGAGCAAGCTCATGAACTGGTAAAGCGATGAATAAAATCGGTGTCATTAATATAAATTTTTGTAAAGAAAAAAAATCCATATATATACCCGTCTGTCCATGTTAGTCTAAATTATCGTGTCAATCTGAGCAAAGCGAAGAATCTTGTGAGCCAACTCATTAGATTCTTCATTCCGCAATGTTATATCCCGAATGACAATAAATCTATTATCGGACCTAAAAAAACAATTGTTCCTATTATAACAGAAATAACAGCGCTTACCAATACTGCCGCTGCGCTGGTGTCTTTCACGCGTTTTGCCTGTTTGGAATACTCTGGCGAAACCATATCGGTCAAAAGTTCAATTGCCGTATTAAACAGCTCACATACAAA
>JAAYTR010000073.1 GCA_012523685.1 Clostridiaceae bacterium
CAGGGCGAATGTGCCGGAATGAATATGTCCGGAAAGGATTTTGTATTTGATAAGGCTATCCCAATGAATGCAATAGGCTTGTTCGGAGAACACATCATAACTGCGGGGACCTATACCGGTCATGTTTATTGTGAGGCCGATAAAAATGGCTTCAAGAAACTGTTTTATTCCGACAACAAATTAAATGGATTTATTATGATAGGAAATATCGAAAAAGCCGGTATATATACTGCCCTTATCAGAGAAAAAACTCCCCTCGATACTTTGGATTTTAATCTTATCTGCAAAATGCCTGGTCTTATGGCTTTCAGTAAAGAAGAACGGGCCAGCAAACTGGGAGGTGTATTGAATGAATCTATGCGCTAGAGAATTAGGCTATCAGGCCCTTAATGAAAAAATACGAAGTACAAACGACGATGTTACAATTGATGATTGCTATGGAGAACGATTCATAGGCTGTGGTGCAAAATCCAGGATCATCACGATTAATGGAACACCGGGCAATGCAATGGGGGCATATCTGGACGGAGCAACTATTATAGTAAACGGAAATGCCCAGGATGCTGTCGGGGACACTATGAATGATGGGAAAATTATTATTTACGGAAATACGGGGGATGCTCTGGGATACGCTATGCGAGGCGGAAAAATATTTGTTAAGGGCTGTGCTGGATATCGCACAGGTATCCATATGAAGGAGTATCAGGATAAAAAACCGATTATAGTGGTCGGTGGAAGTGCGGGAAGCTTTTTAGGAGAATATCTTGCAGGAGGGCTTATTATAGTTCTTGGACTGGATACTGACAATTTTCCCGCAGGTTACTTTACAGGTGCTGGCATGCATGGCGGTGAGATATTTATAAGAAGCAGCAAACCACCAAAAAATCTGCCCAAACAAGTTAGTGTAAGTATAGCCGATGAATCGGATAAAAGCAGAATAAAAGATATTTTAGTGGAATTTTCGAATTTGTTTGGGACACCTATGGATGAAATAATGAGAAAGACCTTTTATAACCTCACACCCAATGCGAAGAATCCATATAAACAGCTTTACACCGAGAACTAATAAGATTTGCTTACTACCACGACCAAATCAAATGTTGCTATTATTACAAGCTAAAGTTTAAAGAAAGGTGGGATGTTATGGACAGTGCGCTAATTATATCATTTTCAAAAAAGAGCATTGAATATTTGACAGAAATCCTGGAAGAGGCATCTGTTACAAACATCACCGCTATTTCAACCGCGTGCGAAGCAAGGTGTATTCTGAAAGAAAAAGAGTATGATTTATGTATAATAAATGCTCCGTTGCCTGATGAATTTGGAGATTGTCTTGCCCGTGAGATTACCGAAAAACAAACCAGCGAAGTCATTTTAATTGTAAAATCTGAATTGTTTGAAGAAGTATCGGACAGAGTTGAGGAATTTGGCGTGATAACCATAGCCAAACCAATAGGAAAGCATTTTTTCAAAAATGCCCTGAAGCTGGCTTTTGCCATTCATAAGCGCATTAAAGCAATAAAATGCGAAAACGGAAAACTAATTCAGAAAATTGAAGATATACGGATTGTTGACAGAGCAAAATGTATTTTAATTTCCCATCTTTCCATAACTGAACCGGAAGCACACAGATATATTGAGAAGCAGGCTATGGATATGAGGCAGACAAGAAGAAAGGTAGCAGAGGAGATATTGAGAATATATGAAAATTGAATTCACAAAAATGCATGGCTGTGGCAACGATTATATATATATAAACTGTTTCGATAAAGAAATAGAATACCCTGAAAGACTTTCTGTTACTTTGTCAGACCGCCATTTTGGAATAGGAGGCGATGGAATTGTCTTGATATGTAAAAGTGATGTTACCGATGCAAAAATGAGGATGTTCAACATTGACGGTAGCGAAGGGAAAATGTGCGGCAATGCCATAAGATGCGTTGGAAAATACATTTATGATAATGGGATCGCTAAAAAGAACCCGCTTACTATTGAAACCTTAAGCGGGATTAAAACTCTGGGAATAAATACAGAAAACGGGCTTGTTTCAACAGTCAGAGTGGATATGGGAAAAGCGGAGCTTGAGCCTTCAAGAATTCCTGTCAATCTTCCCGGTGAGCAAATCGTGAATTATCCGTTGAACATAAAAGATAATATCTACCATGTAACATGTGTTTCGATGGGAAACCCGCATGCGGTTGTGTTTTGTGATGATGTAGCGGGTTTAAATCTCGCCGGAATCGGCCCTTTATTTGAGAATCATGAAATATTTCCCGAACGTGTTAATACAGAATTCGTAAAGATAATTGATAAGAATACCATAGAAATGCGGGTATGGGAGCGGGGCAGCGGTGAAACTCTTGCCTGCGGGACAGGCGCCTGCGCTGCAACAGTCGCGGCAGTACTAAACGGATATTGCACCAAAGGCGAAGACATCCATGTTCTGCTTTCGGGCGGAGAGCTAATCATCAATTATACTGATGAAACGGTATATATGACCGGAGGCTGCGTCAAGGTCTTTGAGGGAGTAGTTGAGATATGAGAGTAAATGAGATTCCAGCTTTAGTGTCATTCTGAGCGTTAGCGAAGAATCTTAGCATAGACATCAAAGATCCTTCGACTCCGCTACGCTCCGTTCAGGATGACAGTTTTGGGGTGCTACGCGACTCTCAGGATGACAGTAAACGTAGCAGGTGCCGTGAGTGATGTCAAATGGCGTCAGCGGAGCATGGATTGCGTAGCTACGCGACTTGAATCCCGGATGGATTCACGGAGCGGCGCATTTGACTCACTCTACAGGCACCAAACCAGTAGGACATGACACCTGCCCCCGTGTCTCATGTGTATATACTAACCCTGACATAGGATGACAGTCTGTACAGCCGCTAAACTTGTATACGATGCGCTAATGATGACATTAACAGGTTGGTGTAAGGTTTCACAGTGAATTACGCAAGAGAATCTTTTAGAAAGGGGAGAAACAACGTGACAAAATTTATATTCATTACGGGTGGTGTCGTATCAGGCATTGGAAAGGGCATCACAGCCGCAAGCCTGGGAAGGCTTTTGAAGCAAAGGGGATTAAAGGTTGCATCACAAAAACTGGATCCGTATATTAATGTGGATCCCGGTACTATGAGCCCGTTTCAGCATGGTGAAGTCTTCGTGACTGACGACGGGGCAGAAACCGACCTTGACCTGGGACATTATGAACGTTTCATTGATGAAGATTTAACCAGGTTTTCCAACCTGACTTCAGGCAAGGTTTATTGGAGTGTACTGAATTGTGAACGTTCCGGAGGATATTTGGGGGAAACAGTTCAGGTCATTCCACATATTACGGGAGAAATAATAGGTTTTATCTATGCCGGAGCTGAGAAAAGCGGTGCCGACGTATTGATAACAGAAATCGGCGGTACTACCGGTGATATTGAAAGCCAGCCCTTTTTGGAAGCAATCAGACAGATTTCTCTTGCTAGAGGCCGTGAAAACTGCCTTTTTATTCATGTTACACTCGTTCCGTATCTGAAAGGCTCTAACGAGCATAAATCAAAACCTACGCAGCACTCGGTCAAGGAACTCCGTTCAATGGGTATATCCCCTGATATTATTATTGCCCGCGCTGATGAACCTCTGGATGACACTATTAAGGCAAAAATCTCCCTGTTTTGCAATGTAAAGCGGGATTGTGTTATAGAAAATCTTACTGTGCCATGCCTCTATGAAGCTCCGCTTATGCTGAATGAAAGCGGTCTTGATGAAGTGGTATGTCGTGAATTGAACCTTAAAACAAAAGACCCGGACCTGCGTGAATGGAAAGACATGGTGCAAAAGATCAGAAAGCGCCAAAGAGAAGTTGTTATAGCCATTGTGGGTAAGTACGTGAAACTCCCCGATGCCTACTTATCTATAATTGAAAGTTTAAACCATGCAGGATATGATACAGGCTCAAAAGTCAGGATAAAGTGGGTAGAAAGCAGTAATCTTACAAAGCAAAATGTAGCGGATGAATTGAAAGATGCGGAAGGAATTATCATTCCCGGCGGCTTTGGGGACAGAGGCGTGGAAGGCAAAATAATTGCATGTCAATATGCAAGGGATAACAATATACCGTTCCTGGGGATTTGTCTTGGTATGCAAATTTCTGTTATTGAATTTGCACGGAATGTATGTGGACTTAAAGATGCTCACTCCTCAGAGTTCAATGAGATTTGCGCCCATCCTGTAATTGATTTGATGGAAGATCAGATTGGGATAACACGCAAGGGAGGAACTATGAGGCTTGGGGCTTATCCGTGTAAAACAAAAAAGGAAACCAGACTTCGGGACCTGTATGGTAAAGAATTAATCAGTGAACGCCATAGGCACAGATATGAATTTAATAATAAATACAGAGAAGTATTAAACCGGAACGGAATGGTGATAAGCGGGGTGTCTCCTGACAATAAGCTTGTAGAGGCAATAGAACTTGCAAATCATAAGTTTTTTATTGGTGTACAATACCACCCCGAGTTCAAAAGCCGTCCCAACAAGCCTCATCCTCTGTTCCTGGGGCTGTTAAAAGCAGCTATTGAAAAGGAATAACCGATTTATAATATATTTTGAGAGGTTTAGAATGAATATAAATAAAAATTATTTAAATCTTAATGACAGCTATCTTTTTTCATTGATTGCTAAAAAGGTAAATGAATATAAACAGCAAAACCCTGAAAAAGAAATAATCAGTTTAGGTATAGGAGATGTTACGTTGCCACTTACTCCTGCAGTTATAAACAGAATGAGCAAGGCTGTTTCTGAAATGGGCAGCGCCGCATCATTTAAAGGCTATGGTGAAGAACAGGGGTATGGGTTCTTAAGGAGAGCTGTCAGCGGATATTATGAGCAAAAAGGTGTCGGGCTGAATGAAAAAGAGATATTTATAAGTGATGGAGCCAAAAGTGATTTGGGCAATATACTTGATATATTTGATGTAAATAATACGGTCATAATACCGGACCCGGTTTATCCTGTATATGTGGATACAAATATTATGGCAGGCAGAAAAATTATATTTATTGACGGTAATGTTAAAAACAGCTTTTTGCCTATGCCGGATGAAGAATTATACGGAGATATTGTTTATTTGTGCTCACCTAATAATCCAACCGGAGCGGTTTACACAAAAGAGCAACTGAAGATTTGGGTGGACTGGGCATTGGAAAAGGAAGCGGTCATTCTGTTTGACAGTGCTTATGAAGCATTTATTCAGGATAGCGATTTACCAACAAGTATTTATCAGATTGATGGAGCAAAAAACTGTGCTATTGAATTCTGTTCTCTTTCAAAAACAGCAGGGTTTACCGGAACCCGTTGCGGTTATACAGTGGTACCAAAAGAGCTTGAAAGAAACGGTACATCATTGAATAAGCTGTGGCTGAGACGGCAGACAACCAAGTTTAACGGGGTTCCATACATAGTACAAAAAGGAGCGGAGGCAGTTTTCTCCAAAGAGGGTTTAGCGCAGATTAAGGATAATATCGACTATTATCTTGAGAATGCCAGAATTATAACCGATACCTTAAATCAATCAGGTATTTGGTATACAGGAGGAAACAACTCGCCTTATATATGGCTGAAATGTCCTGAAAATATGTCATCCTGGGGGTTCTTTGATATTCTTTTGAGCAAATATAATATTGTAGGCACTCCGGGAGTGGGTTTCGGCAATAACGGCGAGGGGTTTTTCCGCTTGACTGCCTTTGCCAGTCGGGACAATGTTAATAAAGCCATGAACAGAATACAGCAAAGTGGTTCACCTTTTATAAATATCTAGCATATACTTAGCATATACAATTATATATGAACAACGGCGTTCACCGAATGATGATTATAAATTATCCGGTGAACGCCTTTACTTTTTGTGGGGTGTTTTTATGTGCGGAATAGCTGGATTTTGTAATTTCGATATAGACTTTATTGATAAAAGTGAATATTGGACCGGTGTTTTAACAGAAATGAGAAAAGCTGTTGCTCATCGCGGCAGTGACAATGTTGGTGAATTGTTGCGTGAGCATGTGGGACTCAGCCATACCCGTCTGTCCATAAGAGATCTGTGCAATGGCAGGCAGCCAATTATAAGAGAAATTGACAATAAGGAGTACGTAATTGTATATAATGGAGAAATTTATAATACTGATGAGCTGATGCCTGAATTAGATAAAGCAGGATTTATATTTGAAACAACCACTGATACTGAGGTAATTCTATATGCTTACATCTATTATGGAATAAATTTTGTAAATAAATTAAACGGTATTTTTGCTTTCGCGATATGGGACGGTGCAGAAAAAAGACTGATATTGTACCGTGACCGCTTAGGTGTGAAGCCTTTATTTTATACTATTCAAGACAATACCATAATTTTCGGATCTGAAATAAAGGCAATTTTTTGCTTTCCCGACATAAGGCCTGAAATTGATATAAACAGTTTCAGAGAGATTTTTGGCATAGGGCCTGCACGCACTTCGGGCAATGGTGTTTTTAAGGGTATTTATGAAATAAAACCCGGGTATTATTCGATATTTTCAAATAAAGGCTTTGATTCAGTGCGTTATTGGGATATCACCGGGAAAGAGCATACCGATAACTATCAGCAAACAGTGGATAAGGTGTCGTTCCTGGTGCGTGATGCTGTAAGAAGACAAATGGTATCCGATGTTCCTGTTTGCAGCTTTTTGTCGGGTGGGATTGACTCAAGTATTGTAACTGCAGTGGCATCGGATTTTTTAAACGATAGAGGTGTTGTGCTTAACACTTTTTCTTTTGATTTTAAAGATAACAGCCTGTACTTCAGATCAAATGCTTTTCAGCCTGACCGGGACGGACCTTTTATTGACGTAATGCTGGGGAAATACCAGCTTAACCACATCTGCCTTGAATGTGATGAAAGCAGTCTGGCAGAATTGCTTTATACATCAGTGGACGCAAAGGATTTACCGGGTATGGCTGATATTGATTCTTCACTCTTATATTTTTGTTCTCTGGTTAAGATAAATAATAAAGTTGCATTAACAGGTGAATGTGCGGACGAAATCTTCGGCGGATATCCCTGGTTCTATAGAGACGATCTTTTCTGGTTTGACGGATTTCCCTGGTCAAAGAACGTACAAACAAGAATGATGCTTCTATCCGATGATTTTATAAGTGAGCTTAAGCTGGAAGATTATATTTCTGAAAGATATATGGAATCTCTAAGGGAAGTTCCGTGCCTTGAGGGAGAAAGTCAGATTGAGAGAAGACGGAAAGAAATAGCATATCTCAACATCAAATGGTTTATGCAGACATTACTGGACAGAATGGACAGGGCAAGCATGCATTCCGGTCTTGAAGCAAGAGTACCATTTGCCGACCACAGAATTGTTGAATACGTATTTAATGTACCGTGGGATATGAAATACAGAGGGGGAATCGAGAAATCACTTCTGAGAGAAGCGTGTAAAGACCTGCTGCCCAAAAAAATCCTGTTTCGTAAAAAAAGTCCTTATCCCAAAACATATAATCCCAATTATATGCGAAAACTGGTTCAAGTGTTTTCGGAAATCATAAACAATTCAAATTCGCCTGTCATGTCATTTACCGAAAAGAAAAAAGCGCTTTCTTTGATTCAGGCTCCCACTGAATACGGTAATCCATGGTTCGGCCAGTTAATGGCTGATCCCCAGCTTATGGCTTATATGATTCAGGTAAATTACTGGCTTGAAAAGTATCATTTATAAGTAAATAGTGACCGGATTCTGCCACATCATAATAATCAGTATTACCACGCAATGTAAGTGTTTTTATTATTTATAGTTTTGTATTAATGATTATAAATATATAATTATAACAATAGTCTATTAACTAAAGATAAAAACTTACCATCGGAGGGTATTAATTTGAAGGAAAAGGCAGCAACCACATTTTTATTTACAATTTTATTTGTTTTGATGTTTGCTACTGTATCAAATGCCAACTCATCATGGCACTGGGTAACAGTTAGTCCTTTAAAGGTTTTACCTTTTGCAGTATTCTTTACCCTGCTTATTGAGACTGCTGCAGTAGTTTTTGTCGGGAAAACGGTTGATATTAAAAAAACATTTATTGTGGTTACCTTAGCAAATATATTTTCATTTTTGGCGCCAGGCTTTTTTCGCGCATATAGGTTTATTCCTACAAGTGGTGCATTCAGTCTGTATGCTGCCTTTAATAAGGGCCCGTATTATATTATATTAACCGGATATTTGGTTTTAACGCTTTTGGTTGAGCTGCCAGTCGTATATTTTTCACTTAGAAAAGAAGCAAGAAATAAATGGAGTTTCATAATATCAATAATCACATCAAATATTATTACAACTGTTCTTGTGGCTATATGCGAACGACAGATTTGCATAGGAAGATGGTAGAAAACGAGCATTTTAATAAAAATAATTTATTAAAGACATGTAGATATAGTTTATTTAAAAATAATACCAAAAAATTTCTGTTTGACATGAAATATCGCCTGTGCTAAAATATAACGGCAACCGCACGAAAAAGGGTTTGTAAATCAGTTATGCACATGAATTTTTGCATACTGTCCCTTCCAGGCGAGATTGGTAGGAGGAGGTGCCATATGTACGCAGTCATCGAGACAGGTGGCAAGCAGTACAAAGTTCAGGAAGGTGATGTCGTCTTCGTTGAGAAACTCCCGGTTTCTGAAGGCGAGGAATATACTTTCGACAAAGTACTTGCAGTGTCAAAAGACGATGAACTCATAACAGGAAATCCTGTTGAAGGAGTTACCGTTACTGCTAAGGTGTTAGCTCAGGGCAAAGATAAGAAGATTATCGTATTTAAGTACAAGCCCAAAAAGAACTACCGCAAAAAGCAGGGTCACAGACAACCGCATACAAAGGTTCAGATCGAGAAGATCAACGCATAATAGTTATGACCAGAGCTGTGATTAGCCGTTTGAATAACGGAGATATTATTGGGTTTAATATCAGAGGTCATGCGGGAGCTGCCCGAAACGGAGAGTTTGACATGGTATGCGCAGCGATATCGGCTGTGGGATATACGGCTCTCGGAGGTTTGGATGAACTCTGCGGGGTAAATACCTATAAAGAATCCGATGGGAATCTTGAAATGGAATTACCTGAAGATATGACCGCTGAGGCGTGGGCTAAGGCCCAGATTATACTTAAGACTATGGAAATAGGTCTTAGGCAAATTGAAAATCAGTACTCGAAACATATACAAGTAAGTTTTAAGGAGGTGTAGCCATGATCAGAATTAATCTGCAGCTATTCGCTCATAAAAAGGGAATGGGTAGCACAAAGAATGGCCGTGACAGTGAATCTAAGAGATTAGGTACTAAAAAAGGTGATGGCCAGCCCGTATTGGCAGGAAATATACTGGTAAGGCAAAGAGGCACCAAAATTCATCCCGGTACTAATGTCGGAATAGGTAGTGATGATACACTATATGCACTCATAGACGGCAGGGTGAAGTTTGAAAGACTCGATAAAAAAAGGAAAAAGGTAAGCGTTTATTCAGCTTAAAGACAGGCTATACTGGTATAGGAAGGGACGAGGTTATCGTCCCTTTTATGCTTTTGGGTGGAGGAAAATATGTTTATTGATTTTGCTGAAATCTATATAAAAGCTGGAGATGGTGGAGACGGAGCAGTCTCTTTCAGACGCGAAAAATATATCCCCAATGGAGGTCCTGACGGAGGCGACGGCGGTGCCGGAGGGAATGTTATTTTCAAGGCTGATCCGGGTCTCAGAACTTTGATGGATTTTCGCTACAAAAGAAAGTATGTTGCCCAAAGAGGAGAGAATGGCAGCAAACGTAACAGGAGCGGCAAAAGCGGGACAGACCTTGTGATAAAAGTTCCATTGGGTACTATCGTTAAGGACAAGGAAACCGGAAGAATTATTGCCGACATATCACAAGAGAGACAAGAGGTTATTATAGCCCGGGGCGGTAAAGGAGGGGCTGGAAACCAACATTTTGCCACTCCGACCCGTCAGGTTCCCAATTTTGCCCGGAGCGGCAGTCCCGGCCAGGAGTTTACCGCTATACTGGAGCTAAAGCTTATCGCTGATGTAGGGCTTCTTGGCTTTCCTAATGTAGGTAAATCAACATTACTTTCTATGGTGACATCAGCCAGACCTAAAATTGCAAATTATCACTTTACAACATTGTCTCCGAATCTCGGCGTAGTATCATTAGGTGAAGGAGAAAGCTTTGTTATTGCCGATATACCCGGGCTTATTGAAGGTGCTCATGAGGGAGCAGGTCTGGGGCATAATTTTTTAAGGCATGTGGAACGGACAAGGCTATTAATCCACGTAGTGGACATTGCGGAAATAGACGGACGTGATGCAATTTCAGATTTTGATATTATCAACCGGGAACTCGAGATGTATAATCCTGAGTTGGCAAAACGCCCCCAGATTATTGCAGCAAATAAAATTGATGTCCTGAACGAGACCGGGAAGCTGGAAAAATTTAAAGTCGAAATGGGGAAAAGAGGCTATAAGGTATTTGAGATTTCAGCAGCAACCAATCAGGGTATCAATGATTTAATAAGATATACCTATGAGCAGTTGAAAACTCTGCCTGAGGTGGTGCTCTTCGACCCTTCCGAAGAAATTGATATTGATATTGCACCCGAAGAACCTCCTTACACAGTTAGGCGTGAGAATGAAACATATGTCGTTGAGGGTCCATGGGTTGATAAAATATTAGGTTCGGTGAATTTTAATGACAGAGAATCCTTACAGTATTTCCAGCGTGTCATGAAAAATATGGGGGTCATAGATGCCCTTGAAAAGAAAGGTATTGAAGAAGGCGATACTGTAAGAATAGGTGAAATGGAATTTGATTATATTCCTTAGGAGAAAAATATGATAACAGGAAAACAAAGAAGTTATTTAAGAAGTTTAGCAAACAGCGTTCCGGCCATTTTTCAAATAGGCAAAAACGGAATTGATGAAAATGTTATTCGCCAGTTCAGGGAAGCTCTGGAGGCAAGAGAACTGGTTAAAGCAAGTGTATTGAGAAACTCAATATATACAGCAAAAGAGGCATGTGAAGAGCTTGCTCAGGCCCTTGATGCAGAGATAGTTTCGGTCATCGGGAAAAGATTTGTGCTTTATAAGGAATCAAAGAATAATAAAGTTATTGAATTGCCAAATTAGATGATGAGTGAGATTCCTGCATCCGCAGGAATATTCTCTGCAGGAACGCTTTAATAAGACCGTAATTATACAATATTGAAGATGGTGAAATTTATGATTTGGTTTGGTCCGGCAGGAAATTCTAACAGCTTTTATGATCAGGGATTTTCCCACTCGTGGCAAATGCCGGAATGGCTCTCTGAAATGGGTCTGAACACTTACGAGTATCAGTGCAACAAAGGGGTTAATCTTAAGGACGAGACAGCCCGGAAAATAGGCGAGAAGGCTAAGGAAGCAAATATACGTTTGAGTGTTCACGCTCCCTACTATATTAACCTTTCAAGCGCTGAACAGGAAAAGAGGGATAATTCAGTAAAATATATTATGGATACCCTGAGGGTTGCTATGATTATGGGCGCAAACCGTATAGTGGTTCATCCCGGCTATGTATCAAAAATAACAAGGAAAACAGCCGTGGAACTTGCAAAGGCAACATTGCTTGAAGCCATTAAGGAAGCTGATGATGCAGGGTATTCTGATATAACCATCTGTCCTGAAGTGCTGGGTAAAAACAATCAATTGGGCAGCCTAAGCGAAGTATTGGAATTATGCGATCTGGACGAAAGACTGATACCCTGTCTGGACTTCGCACATTTACATTCGCTGACCCAGGGCGGAATGAATTCTCAGGAAGATTTTATCAAAGTATTTGATACTGTAAAAAAGCATTTGGGAGAAGAAAGAGCAAGAAAACCCCATATTCATTTTAGCCGTGTAGAATTCGGAAAAGGCGGCGAAAAGAAGCACTGGAGCTATGCCGATACTAAGTATGGTCCTGATTTCGATCCTCTGGCAAAAGCAATCATAGCTCTTGATTTAGAGCCTGTTATTATTTGCGAGTCCCGGGGAACAATGGCAGAGGATGCTTTGACTTTGAAAGAAATATACTTAAAACACCTTAATAACCTCTGATCTTAAATTATCAATGAAATAATAAGGCTTAGTATTAAAGGAAACATGATTAAAACAAGGTTTACTACTGCAAGACCGAAGGTATCCTTTTTCGTTTGAAGGCCGTAAAAAACTCTTATATTCTTATACACCTTATACGCAGTAAATAATGTCAACAAGGATATCGGCGGCAAATAGCCAATTACTGCACAGAAGATTATATCCAAATATGCCAAAGCATAAATAAGTCCATATAAAATCAGCGCTTTCTTCTTACCGATTTGGATAGGCAGAGTATAGCGTCTGTTAGTAAAATCATCTTCCATATCGCAGATATTATTAGCGAGCATTATATTGGCAATACAGAAAACAGCAGGCAATGAAGATAATATGACCGGAAGCAGCATTACCCAGTTAATACTAAAAACGATACTGGTATTATTAATAATAAGTGTCAGTGGAGAGTAATCAAGAATAGAGGCATATACCACCAAAAATGGTATCATGAGCCCCATAAAAACCCCTGAAAACACTTCGCCGAAAGGTGTTCTTGAAATAGGAAGAGGCCCTGCAGAGTAGAGGATACCCATCATAAATGACAGCATTCCCAATACCAATAAATATAAATCTGTTCTCACGAAAGTAAGAATGCCGAACACAATTGCAAGAGCAAACAGGACTACTATTGTCAATAATACAGTGCTCTCTTTAAGCCCGAATTGACCGATAGCATTATGAACCTCAAAATTATAGCCTTCTTTTTTGATTGCTTTTTTATAATCCTGATAATTATTAAGGGCTGTGGTAAACATATCAAAGCAAAGAAGAGATATAAAAAAGTAAAGGATGTTTAAAAAATTTAAGGTTTCATACTTGTATAGGGTGTAAAGAACCCCGAAAGCAAATGGTGTTACACTTGCAATTTTGGTTTGTATCTCAACAAGTTTTAAGAAGCTTTTAACTCTCATTTTGCATTCACCCCAATTTAGCATATAATATCGGTTTACTTAATTATATCCATTTTATTGCTGTATGTTAAGAAATTAGATACAATAAATATGATTGAAGTGTTTCTGCTGATTGCTCAGTGTAATCTGAATGTGAAAGGGGCATGAATAATAGATGATAAGAATAAGAGTTCTTAACGGATCAAACCTGAACCTGCTGGGGACCAGAGAGCCCGGTGTATATGGCACTCAAACTTTGCAGGATATAAAGAGCAGGCTTGAAGAGGAGGCCAGTGCATACAGCATAGAACTGGATTTTTATCAATCCAACCATGAAGGTGATATTGTAGACAGAATACATGAGGCATATCACAAGGGATATAACGGGATTATTATTAATCCGGGAGCATTTACCCATTACAGTTATGCTATCCGTGATGCAATAAGCGCAACAAATATATCCACTATAGAAGTTCACCTTTCCAATATTCATGCCAGGGAGGAATTCAGATCCAGGTCTGTTATTGCGCCCGTTTGTATGGGACAGATATGCGGCCTGGGTTCGGATGCATATTCGGCGGCGCTTTTTGTTTTACATAGACGGTTTCAGTCCTGAAAATACTTAATGAGAGGAATAAGCTGATGAACAACAGACTGGAAAAATTAAGACAATTATTAATAGAGAATAACTGCAATGCATGCCTGATTGCCGGAAGGGCAAATACCATATACTTTTCGGGATTTACAGGTACAACCTCATTATTATTGGTCAGTATCGACAAAGCATGGCTGATTGTTGACTTCAGATATACAATACAAGCCAGAGAGCAGGTATATGAGGGTATTGAGGTCATTGAAATCAAAAAAAGCTTTTATTCTACATTAAATGAAATTGTAAATAATAATTCGATAGATATTATTGGTTTTGAGGGTCAAGCCCTTACTGTTTCAGAATACAACAGAATTAAGGAAAAGCTTACGAGAGCCAAAAAACTGGTGAGATTTGACAGTCAGATAGACTGGATTCGCAGTATCAAGGATTCCGATGAAATAGAGCGGATACAGCAGGCGGTACTATTAGGAGACAAAGTTTTTGAACATATAATTAAATTTATAAAACCTGGGATGAAAGAAACGGAAGTTGCTGCAGAATTGGAATACACAATGAAAAAACTGGGAGCAAAAGGGCCTTCGTTTGAGAGTATTATAGCTGCAGGACACCGATCTGCCATGTGTCACGGCACGGCAACTGACAATATTATTAAGAACGGTGATACGGTGGTTTTGGATTTTGGAGTAATTTACCGCAATTATTGTTCTGATATGACGAGAACAATATTTATTGGAGAACCGAAAAAAGAACTGGCAAGAATATATGATATTGTAAAAAAAGCTCAGCAAGCGGCTCTGGATGGCATTAAATCAGGAATGAGCGGATATGATGCAGATAAAATAGCCAGAGATATTATAGCCGAAAACGGGTATGAGGAAGCATTCGGACATAGTCTGGGTCATGGTGTGGGTTTAGAGATACATGAGGAACCCAGATTGTCCGAAAAAAGTGAGGATATTCTAAAAGACGGAATGGTGTTTTCTGTAGAACCCGGTATTTATGTAGAAGGCCTTGGGGGTGTAAGAATAGAGGATATGGTGGTATTAGTTGACGGTAAGATCAGGAATTTTACTACCAGCCCTAAAGAAATGATTATTATATAGATGACTCGGCATACTTTAGCCGATCTGAGGAGTCAGCTCAAGGGAAGGATTTTTATATTGCAATATGAAGGGATATAACTTTTCCCTTGCATACACAAGCATAATAGCTTAATATTAAATGGTAAGAATTTACCGAATTTTTATAGGAGAGGTTTGCTTATTATGATCGTTGCAGGTGATTTTAAAAATGGCACAACTTTTGAAATGGAAGGGCAGGTTTATCAGATTATAGAATTCCAGCATGTAAAACCCGGAAAAGGTGCTGCTTTTGTAAGAACTAAGATAAGAAATGTTCTGACAGGAGCCACAGTAGAACGTACATTTAGTCCTACTGACAAGTTCGAGAAGGCACAAATAGTCAGAAGGGATATGGAATATCTGTATAATGACGGTGACTTGGCATATTTCATGGATACCGAGAATTATGAACAATTGCCTATAAACATGTCCACCATCCAGGATGCTCTTGTTTTTGTAAAAGAGAATACAATTTGCAAAGTTCTTTCATACAAGGACAATGTTTTTGGTGTAGAGCCTCCTATGTTTGTAGAACTGGAAGTTACAGAAACCGAACCCGGTTTTAAAGGCGATACGGCAACCGGAGCAACCAAACCGGCCACTGTGGAAACAGGCGCTCAGGTAAAGGTTCCGCTCTTTATTAACCAGGGAGAGATAATCCGTATAGATACCCGGACCGGCGAGTACATGGAAAGAGCATAAGAAAACTTAATTTATACTGATATGAAAGATGGAGTCCTTTTTAGGACTCTGTTTTTGTCTTTGCATAAATCAAGGAATTTATCCAATACTATGTATGAAACAATTTAGACAGTGGGTCTTTGGAAGGAGGTAAATTTTTTGAAGGCAACAGGTATTGTTAGAAGAATTGACGATCTGGGAAGAGTAGTTATACCAAAAGAAATTAGAAGAACTTTAAGAATTAGAGAGGGTGACCCCCTTGAAATCTATACAGACCGGGAAGGAGAAGTTATTCTAAAGAAATACTCTCCCATAGGTGAATTAGCTGATTTTGCCGAAGCATATGCTGAATCACTTCACAATACAAGCGGACACATAATTGCAGTTGCAGACAGAGATTCAATTATTGCTGTTTCGGGCGGTTCTAAAAAGGAGCTGTTAGAAAAAACACTAAGCCCTGATGTCGAAAAAGTAATAGAAAATCGAGATATGTTTATAGCTCAGTCAGAAGAATCCCAACGTATTCCGGTAATAAGTGATGAAAAGGGCAATCTGAAATACACATCACAAGTGATTTCCCCAATTATATCTGAAGGGGATGCCATAGGTGCGGTTCTTATGCTTTCTACCGATCCCAAGGTCAAAATGGGAGATGTAGAAACAAAACTGGTGCAATCAGCGGCAGGTTTCCTTGGTCGTCATATGGAGCAATAAAATTATAGAGTATCAAAAGCAAAAACAAGACAGGAAAAGTTTCCTGTCTTGATTTTTTATAAATCGTTCATACCAATAACGCTTATTTTTCGGCTATTACTCTTGCTACATGGATACCGCTGGCTGCTGCCTGCGAAAGTCCGCGGGTTATTCCTGCACCGTCACCTATTGCATAGAACCCGGGAAGCTCAGTTTCAAATTCACTGGTCAGAAGTAACCTTGAACTGTAGAATTTAACCTCAACACCATAAAGAAGAGTATCATAGTTGGCTGTACCGGGAGCGATCTTGTCGAGAGCGTTTATCATCTCTATTATATTGTCCAGATGTCTCTTTGTAAGTACAAGGCTTAAATCTCCCGGGGTTGCTTTCAATGTAGGAACGGTAAAGCTCTGTGCCAGCCGGTGTTCGTTTGTGCGTTTACCTTTTATCAAATCACCAAACCGCTGTACCAGAACTCCTCCTCCCAGCATATTTGAGAGCGAGGCAATTCGTTTTCCGTATTGATAAGGTTCATTAAATGGTTTAGTAAACCGGTTGCTGACCAGTATAGCAAAGTTTGTGTTTTCGCTTCTATAGGCAGGATCAGTATAACTATGGCCATTAACCGTTATAATCCCGTCAACATTTTCACTGACAACATGCCCGTAAGGATTCATGCAGAAGGTTCTTACCAAATCTCCGTACAACTTTGTCCTATATAAAAACTTGGACTCATATACAATGTCTGTAATATTCTCAAATACTCTGGCAGGAAGTTCTACTCTGACCCCGATGTCAACCTGATTGTTTATTAATTGCAGGTTAAGCTTCCGACACTGAGCAGCAAACCATTCGGCGCCAGACCGTCCGGGTGCAACTATCAGATATTTGCATACAGCAGCTTTCCCGTTAGTTAGTGTTATTTTATATCCCGCCTCTTGCTTTTCAATGGATTCTACCCCTGATTCACAAGAGATTTCAACCCGTTCACTAAGGTAGTCAAAGATTTTTGTGAGTATCTGTCTGTTGTTTTCTGTACCCAAATGCTTAACATCAGCCTCTAAGAGGTGCAGGTCATGGGAGAGAGCCTTTCTGGCTATCTCACGGGCTTCGGGAGAATTAGTGGAATATCGCTTTAAAGTTGCACCGAAACTTACATTTATCGTATCAACATATTCTATCAAATCCATTATTTTGTTTGAATCAAGGTATTCGTTAAGCCATCCACCAAACTGGGTAGTAAAATTATATTTACCGTCGGAGAAAGCACCTGCACCTCCGAATCCGTTCATAATACCGCAGGAGTTACAGTTAATGCAGGTTGAAACCCTCTTCTCAACAATGGGACACATTCTGTTATATATATCTTTTCCCTGCTCAAGCATCAGTATATCCATGCCCGGCATTAGCTTTTGAAGCTCATATCCGGCAAAAATACCGGCAGTTCCACATCCAACAATTATAGTATCGTAGCTGTTTTTCTTCATCGAAAAACCCCTTTCTGATCAAATGCGTATATCAAGTTAAGCGCCTATATATTATACCACACATTATGTACACCATCATCGAACATTTGTTTGATTTGAGCCCGGCTCTGTTATATACTATAATGGTAAAGCAAATAAACATTAAAGAATAGCATTACCCGATTTGGAGGGGAAATATGAAGATTTTACAAGGCCTGAATCCGGAACAAAAACAGGCCGTTATGCATACAGAAGGACCCTTGCTGGTTCTTGCGGGAGCAGGTTCAGGCAAGACAAGGGTATTAACTCATAGAATAGCGTATTTGGTAGAAGAGAAGCTGATTCGTCCATGGAACATTCTGGCCATAACCTTTACAAACAAGGCGGCAAGAGAAATGAAAGAAAGAATGGAAAAGCTTATCGGGCCGGAATCCAATAACATATGGATTGGAACATTCCACGCTTGTTGCGTAAGAATATTAAGGCGGGAAATTGAAAAACTGGGTTATGACAGGAGCTTTGTTATATATGATACCGATGATCAGAAAAGCTTGGTTAAGACTTGCCTGGACCAGTTAAATATTAATGAGAAGAACTTTCCACCCCGCACAGTTTTAAACGAAATCAGCCGGGCTAAGGACGAATTGATTGATCCGGAAAGATTCTCTCTGATGTATGCTTCTGACTATCGGATGAGCAAAATTGCCGCCATATATGAGCTATACCAAAAAAAGCTCAAGGCTAATAATGCGCTGGATTTTGATGATATAATCCTGCTTACCATACGAATTTTATCAAGCTTTCCTGAGGTTTTGGACTATTATGCAGATAAGTTCAGGTATATTATGGTGGATGAGTACCAGGATACTAATACAGCCCAGTACATGCTGGTGAGCATGCTTGCCGCAAAACATGGGAATATATGTGTTGTGGGCGATGATGACCAGATGATATACGGCTGGAGGGGAGCCAACCTTCGAAATATACTCGATTTTGAGAAGGATTATCCTGACTGCCGGATTATTAAGCTTGAGCAGAACTATCGCTCAACAAAAACCATACTTAATGCTGCTAATAATGTAATTAAGAATAATAGCGGAAGAAAAGAAAAGAAGCTTTGGACAAATAATACTGAAGGCAAGGTCTTAAACAGGTATGAAGCTGTAGACGAGCGTGATGAGGCATATTATATTGCAAGCACCATAAAGGCACTTAAGAACTCGGGCAGGTCATATAATGATATGGCCATTCTTTACAGACTGAATGCCCAGTCCCGTGTGTTGGAGGAAATGCTGATGAAGCAGGGTGTTCCGTATAAAATATATGGAGGCCTTAAGTTCTATGCCCGAAAGGAAATCAAGGATGTTATAGCTCTGCTCAGAGTTGTTCAGAACGGGAACGATGATATCAGTCTGAAAAGGATTATTAATGTTCCTAAGAGGGGCATCGGGAAAACTACTCTGGATAGGGTGGAACAGTATGCAATAAGTGGAGAAGTCAGCATGTACAAAATAATATCCATGATAAATAACTACCCGGAGCTTTCCCGGGTCAGCAAAAATCTGCAGGAATTCCTTTATTTCATTGAGAGCATGAAGGTTTTGGCAGCTAAAACAGATTTGGTAGAATTTATTGAACTATTGATTGATAAAAGCGGTATTGTAAAAGAACTTGAAGCAGAGATGACAGTGGAAAGCAGAACACGAATAGAGAATATCAGGGAATTTATTTCTGTGGCACGGGAGTTTGAGATTACCACCGAGGAAAAGCCGACTTTAGAGGATTTTCTGGCTCATATATCTTTGGTAGCCGATATTGATGATACCGAAGAGGTTGGGGATCGTGTGGTAATGATGACTCTTCACAGTGCCAAAGGTCTTGAGTTTCCTGTGGTATTTATTGTGGGAATGGAAGAAGGGGTGTTTCCAAGCTATAGATCATCAGCCGAAGAGGATGAGCTTGAGGAAGAGCGGCGCCTGTGCTATGTGGGAATAACCCGTGCTATGGAGGAAGTCTATCTTACCAATGCAAAATGCCGTATGCTTTTCGGAAGCACTACCTATAACCGGGAATCACGATTTATAGGAGAGATACCCGATGAACTTATTACTCACACCGGGGACACATCAACACAGGATAAATCAGCATTTTTCAAGAAGAACTCCGCATTTATGCCCCAGGGTAAGGTAATGGATTTGTCTGACCTTAAAGCCAGAATTAAAGAGTTTAATCGAATGTCAGATGATAACGCTTCACTGGTTAATGTTGGAGACCGTGTTGTGCATAAAAAATTCGGCCAGGGTATTGTAAAAGCTAAAGTGAGGGAAAGTGAAGATTTCCGGCTGGACATTGATTTTGAACAATATGGGATGAAACGCCTCATGGAGAGCTATGCAAGGCTTAAAAAGGTATAGTATAATATGATTACAACTCAAAAAGCTATAGCATGGTTTTTGATGAAAGTTAACAGAACTTCATTGCATCCGCCAGGAATGTGCGTGTAATCATAATATTGAACGGTTACGGGAGAAGCTTATGGATGATTTTAGAAATCCGTTAAAAGATAGCAATAAGTATAATGAAGATCTTAACAGCCTTCTTGACCAAATGGATAATGTCTTAAAGAGAAATCCACTGGGAGGAGTTTACGACGACCTTTTTTCAAGAAAACTTCCCATAATTGATGACTTTACTCCTTCTTACCCTAAAAACGGGCAGAATGCGCAGTTTGACCCGGGGCATAATCCGTTTGATTCCAATGAGGTTGAGGATACGGCACCCCGGAAGAGTCTTGATGAACTTATGGAGGAGTTGAACAGTCTTGTTGGCCTCAAAAAGGTTAAAGAGGATGTCAAATCTCTGACTAATGTTGTAAAGATAATGAAGATGCGTAAAGAAAGGGGACTGCCGGAAGTAGAAATGTCCCTGCATCTTGTTTTCACAGGGAATCCGGGGACGGGTAAAACCACTGTAGCAAGACTGCTCGCTGGTATTTACAGGGAAATCGGTGTACTGTCAAAAGGGCATTTAATAGAAGTGGACAGATCAAAGCTCGTAGCCAAATATGTCGGGCAGACTGCTCCTCAGGTAATGGAAGTTGTAAATGAAGCAATGGGAGGAGTCCTTTTCATAGATGAAGCCTATTCCCTGGTTTCGCGGCGGGGTGAAAACGACTTTGGTTATGAAGCTGTGGATACGCTTCTAAAAGCTATGGAGGATAACCGCGATGACCTGATAGTCATTGTGGCCGGTTATCCGGATAAAATGGAGGAATTCCTTGACTCCAACCCCGGCCTTCAATCCCGTTTTAACAAATATATAAATTTTGATGATTACTCACCTGAAGAGCTTATGGATATCTTCAGAGGAATGTGTAAGAAGAATGGATATAAGCTGACCGGGCCGGCTGAAGAAAAGGTAAAGCAAATGCTCGACTTTCTTCATGAGACAAGATCCGACAGTTTTGCAAATGCCCGTACAGTCCGGAATTTATTTGAGAAGCTTCTCACTATCCAGGCCGACAGACTGGCAGCATTTGAATCGGTCAGCGATGAAGACCTTTCTTCAATAACAGAAGAAGACCTGGATAAAGTTGACCTTAATGAGCTTATGAGATGATTTTTAGCTGTAACGTCTATTTTTCCTGACAACCAGTGATAAGGCAAAGAAAGCTGTACCAAAGCAAAAAACTATTGCCATATCTGATAAAACAGGCTTAATATATGCAGCATCAAAATGTGTCAGTTGTGCGATTTGATTATTAGCCTTTACATACCAGTAGGAAGGCGTAAAACTTGCTATTTTAAGAGCTGTACTTCCCAGAAATTCAGCCGGTACAAATACTCCACTTAAGAAACAGCTGCCCAGAACAACGACATTTGTTATAGCCGATATTGCTTCAGTTCCCTTTGCCACACTTCCAATAAAAAACCCCATACCCGAACCGCAGAAGGCAAATATGAAGGAACTTATAATAAAATAAAAAGTATTTAAAGTGAGGATATTTTTAGCGTCAATAATAAGGCAGAATATAACCATTATTAGCCATGATACCATAGCAAACGTTAAATTAGCTAAAATAAATTGCAGGTTGGCAGCAGTATCACTTAATGGGGAGCAGCCCGCTCTTCTTTTTAAATCCCTGTCATTATAGGATATCATTAAGGCTGACATTCCCAGAATAAGGATTGAGAGCAAGGAGTAAGCCAGGTAATTGAAAAAGTAATTACTGTAATTTAAGTCTGCTTTTGGTTCTGAATAAGGAATTTCCACATTTGTTTCTTTAGAAAGATTCTCTTTTAAATGTGAGACCAGTTCTTCCTGCGTGATGCCATCTGTATGCTGAATATATAACCTTGCTGTGTTCAGGTATTTATTTATGGCTAAATCAATATAAGCACTGCTGTAAGAATCAGGTACAGTGGTCTTTTTAAGTGGCATATAATCGCCGTTTAAGAATTTCTGAGTGAAGCCTTCTGGTATGCGAAGAATGTAGATGACCCTTCTAAAGAAAAGTGCATCCTGCAAGGCTTCTGTTTCATCAGGAAGTTCGATAAAATTTGCCGTTTTGCCAAGCTCAGCCTTAAGGCCTTCTATTAAAGGACTTTCTTCCTCATTTATAAAAACAATGTTTGTTTTCACGCGTGAAAATGTTTCCTGCTCTTTATAAGATTTCTGTGCCGATGCAGCCATTAAGGAAGATACAATTAAAAACACAATAATATATATTAGTAAGTTTGGTATATTTTTTCTGGTTATTTTCATGCAAAGCTTATAAACTGGCATACTTTCGCCTCCTTAGGATCAGATAGGTGCCAAAAGTGGCTAATATAGTGAAGACTGACAAAAAGGCCATATTGAGAAAATATCTTGACAGGTTGTCGTAATAGTAAAGACTGTATAAAGCATCTGTCAGCAGATTAATAGGATTAATATAAGACAGAACGGGTACATTTTGGGCAACAATGTATTTCATGTCCTGAAACATCATGCCGGTAAGAAACGACCCAAGCATTGATATAGTGAGTATGGCTGCGACTTTTAGGCCTTCTGATTTTTTTACTGTGGCACTTATAAGAGCACCCATCAGTACGCCGGCTATAGAACCGATAATAGTCGTCAGTACTACAAATCCTGCTCTATACCCGAAGTCAATTTTCAATACATAGTGCATAAATCCCAACAGAGCGAGCATTTCAATGGAATGAATCAGTAATGCGGCACACAGACTGTAGAGAAAAGCTTTTAACTTATGGACCGGTGCTACATTTATTCTTGCCGCTAAAGTTGAAATATTAGCCTGAATATCTGTGGTTTCACGCATTCCAAAGAAACCTCCGTAAAAACATGCCATTGCGATTAAAGAATAAAAATAATTAAGCATAGTTTTCGGTTCAGCATCTGTTCCACTAACCTCTTTAATATAGTTTTCACGATCAGCCAGGCTTTTAATAACTTCCTGCTGATTGGAAGGATTATTACGCAAAATAGTGCTTGCAGCTGCAACAGTTTGTAAATAATTATCGATGAAGCTTTTTATAATGTTCTGGCTTAGACCGGATTCCTTTACAACTAACTTTATTTGGGTATCAACGGTTATATATCCCTTAATTAGATTCTCATCAAGAAGTTTTTGAGCGTCTTCAGCCGTTGCAACCGTAATATTAAACAACCTGCTGTCACCAGTTGAAGCTTCATCCAAAGCTAATCTGAAATATTGATCCTCCTGATATTGCAAATCATACACAACAGCAATATCGATAACTTTGAAGACTTCCTGGCTGCCAAGGTTTGAGAAAGCCAGCCGGAAGAATGTGGCAAGAATCAGAGGAAACGCGATTGTCCAGAATATTGTTGATTTATCCCTCAGCAGGCATTTTAGCCTGTAATTAAAAATATGAGCAAACATAAATTACCGCCTCTCAATCTCTTAATTCTTTACCGGTTATTTCAAGGAATACATCATTTAATGTAGGCAATTCCGAATATATTTTTCCAAATTGAATATTCTCCTTTTTAATAAACTCAAGAACATTTTCCAGATTGTTTTTCCCTTTACTGGACCTGATTTCAAGCAAATGCCCCTTATATTCGACTGATACTATATTTGGGAGATTCCTGAGCTTTTTCAGGTGTTCTTCTGAAACATCATAGGATTCCACTGTAATTTTTTCACCCAATGTAATCATGGCCTTTAATTCTTCTTTTGTGCCTGTTGCTATTGCTCTTCCCTTGTCAATTATCATAATGCGGCTGCAAATCTGTTCAACTTCCTCCATATAATGTGAGGTGTAAATTATTGTAGCACCTTTTCTGTTAAGCTCTTTTATTCCCTCAAGAATTTTATTACGGCTTTGAGGGTCTACAGCAACAGTCGGTTCATCGAGTATAATCAGTTCAGGTTTATGGGCAATACCACACGCTATGTTAAGTCTCCTGAGCAGACCACCACTGAGCTTTTTGGGATAAAACTTTCTGTAATCGTCCAAATCAACAAATTCAATGGCTTCGTCAACCAGTTCTTTTCGCAGGTTTTTATCCTTCACATATAGACCACAAAAGTAGTCAATGTTTTCATATACCGACAATTCATTGTAAACCGCCACATTTTGCATCACTATTCCTATATTGCGCTTAATGTCATATGCCTCAGGTGTCATAGGCTTATCAAAGATCTCAATCTCGCCCTTGTCAAACTTAAGCAGGGACAGAATACAATTTATGGCCGTGGTTTTGCCTGAACCGTTCGGCCCGAGTAAGCCGAATATTTCTCCTTCTCTGACCGAAAAGGACAGATGGTCTAAAGCAATTAACTCACCATAACGCTTTACCAGGTTTTTAACTTTTATGACCATAAAAAATCCTCCAAACCAATTCATTAATTTAATGATACATTTTCAAAATCTGAAGTATAAGTGTCATGAATCACAAATGGAATATGACAGATATCACAATATGGAGGTGAGAAGTGAGAAGAGAGAAGCGGGAGGCGGGAGTGCGGGGCGGGTGACAGGGGCTGCTTAAATTGTTGTGTCTGATCCTTAAAAATGATATTATGCAAACTGAAGGGGAAACTAATTATGACAAGGAATTACCGTCATGCATAAATACACAGGCCTTATTGACAAGCTAATAATTTTTACATGCTGTCTGGTTGTGTATCTTTATCAGACCGATTTAGAGATTTATGCAGCTACTGTGCTCATTAGCTTCATATCCGGTTGTTTATTGAGCTATTTTGATGATTACAGGGTTAAAACATTTATAACAGTTGGATTCTCGCTTCTTGCTTTTATATTTCCTGAGTTTATGGTTTTTCTTCCTTTGATTGCTTTTGATATGATTTTTCACAACTTACAGGCGTTCAATCTTCTAGCCCTTATTCCATTAGTTGGTTTTTTCAGCAATGAGAATCTCATGCTTCCATTGATAGTGCTAATTATGGTTATTCTTTCAATTATTTTGAGATATCACGTTGAAACAGGGCGTAGAATGGATACCCGCCATAAAGAGCTTATTGATACTGCCAGGGAAATGTCTATACAATTATCGAAGCAGAATCGTGATCTGTTAGAAAAGCAGGATAATGAATTAAACCTGGCTACAATGAACGAGCGTAATCGTATTGCAAGAGAGATACACGATAATGTGGGGCATCTATTATCAAGCGCTATTTTACAGTCCGGAGCATTAAAAACAATAAACAGGGATGTTAAACTTAATGACAATCTGCAAGCTCTTCACGAAACATTGGCCAAGGCAATGAACAGTATAAGAAACAGTGTCCATGAGCTGTATGATGAGTCTGTAGATTTAGAGGCAAAGGTGTCGGAATTAATAAAGAATTTTACCTTCTGCGAAATTGATTTTAGTTATAACATTAGCGGAAATCCTGATAAAAAGCTGAAGTACGCCTTTATATCCATACTGAAGGAAGCATTGACTAATATAATAAACCATTCTGACGCAACTAAGGCAATAGTTGCTTTTAATGAACATCCTGCCCTATACCAATTAATAATTCGTGACAACGGAAATGTAAAAAGTTTTAATACTGGCGATGGTATGGGCATAAGTAATATGATTGACAGGGTCCGCTCATTAAACGGAAATATTAATATAAAAACAACAAACGGATTTGAAATTTTTATTTCTATCCCTAAGGAGGTCTGACAATTGAGGATACTTATCATTGATGATGATAAACTGGTAACAGCTTCGCTCAAGACTATACTGGAAGCTGATGAAGAAATTGAAGTTGCAGGTATTGGCTATAGCGCTAATGAAGCGATAGAATTATATGATTCTCTAAAGCCGGATGTGCTTCTTATGGATATCAGGATGGATGGCATGACCGGCATAGAAGCGGCAAAAATTATAATCCAGAAACATAGTTCCGCCAAAATTCTTTTTTTAACTACTTTTTCAGATGATGAATATATTGCAAAAGCATTTCTAACAGGTGCGAAAGGCTATATTTTGAAGCAGGATTTTGAAAGCATTATTTCTTCTGTTAAAGCTGTTTATATGGGACAGAGAGTGTTTGGGGATGAGATTATCACCAGAATACCTGCCCTGTTGAATAATAACAGTGCTAAGACTGACAGACATATTCATAACCTTACCGAAAGGGAAATCGAGATTGTAACCCACGTGGCAGACGGCTTATCCAATAAGGAAATTTCAGAAATGATATATCTCAGTGAAGGAACAGTCCGCAATTATATCAGCGCTATTTTGGAAAAGCTGGACTTGCGGGATCGGACTCAGCTTGCAATCTATTATTACAAATATATCAAATGAAAGTACTGTTATTTCCCGCATAGCGGGAAGTAAATACTATTTCAGAGGTTCCTTTCATATAATTTAGTATTACGTTTTTACCAAAGACAAATATATGGAGGAACCATAGATGGAAAACATAACATCTCTCAGGAGCGAAAAGAGTTTATTAAAATATATTATCAGTCGTCTTTCTGACATTAAACTTTATCATGTTATTGGTTTTCTGATTTGCTTTGTTTTTTCAAGAGCAAATCTTTTTGGTGTTATAAGGCCTTTTGCTTCAGCATTTTATGTTGTAGCAGGGTTTAGTGGAGTATCCAAAGCTGTCGCCATTGTATCAATCACCCTTGGCAATGCTATTTTTTCTAATTTCTTTGAAACAATAAGACAGCTTCTGGCTTTTATATTATTTGAGGTTCTTTTACATGTAGTCCTGACTAATAGTGCAAGAAATAATTCTGTCTTTGCCCGGTCGGTACTTATGTCATTTATTATTGGAATTACCGGACTTGTAAGAGGTGCGGTCCAGGGATTTCATCTTTACGATCTTGTTGTATCACTATTAAGCGGTGTTCTGGTTTTTGTATTCTCTTTGATTATGGCTCCCGGAGCCCAGAATTTCAGGGAAACAAATAGCCGTGGTATATTTGACGGTAAAACTCTGTTTTCCAGGATGGTTTTATTGGGAGTAGTCATCATAAGCATGGAAAATGTAATGGTATGGAATTGCGAGCTAGGCTCTATTCTGGCCGGTATGGCAGTATTAATTGTTGCAAGGCGTAAGGGCAGCAGTGCCGGAGCATTAATTGGTGCTGCCCTGGGGATGGTAATGGCTGTATATAATATACCGGGGGCTCTTTCTGTACCCGGTATGTTTGCATTAGCCGGAGCAGCTGCAGGCATTCCTGTAAAGACACGAACTTTCAGTGTATCATTGTGGGCTCTGGCAATTATATTTTTTTCCGGGATTTCAATTCTGGATGGAGGTCTTATAGCAAAATATTATGAAGCACTTGTTTCAGGAATTCTATTTTTACTTATACCAAAAACAATTACAGATTTTATTAGTGATGAATTAGCTGGAATGCAGGAGACAGCAGTAAACATCTCTGCCTGCGATTCCAGCCGGACATATGACGCTGCAGACCGGATATTTGTTTTAGGCAAAGGGCTGGCACGTGTATCCAGAAATATTGAAGAAACAATTCTGGATGATGAAGATGATAAAAGCACTGTTATTCAATGGATCATAGAAGCTGTGGCGGAAAAGGTCTGCAACCGTTGCAGCATGTGCGACCGATGCTGGAACACACATTTTTATAAGACATACAAATTAATAGAAGATACATTGTTGAATTTGAAATTGGATGAAAAAGGACAACCGGAAATCCCGGGATGGTTTAAAACCACATGTACAAAACCTGAAAAATTTATTGAAGCCATGGAAACAGCTTATTCATTGTATAAAACCGATAAATTATGGAGACAAAGACTTATTGAAAGCCGGATTTTGCTGACCCGACAGGCAAACATAATATCGGGCAGCATTATGACTCTTGCCCGCAGCCTGGTTGATCATGATGAGAGAGATTATATAACCGAAAGCAGACTTCTTGCAGTTGCCGGGAACAGAGGTCTTCAGGTCAAGTGTTTTCGCTACCACAATAAAAAAGAATTTAAACCATATGTGGATGTTTTGGTGGATGCAAAAAACAAAATTGATACAAAAATTCTGGATGAAATAATCCAGGAAAATGTTCAAAATAATTTCATAATGACAGGTGATTGCAGGAGAGATTTTTTAGGTCATACAGTCTTAAGATACATGAAAAAACCAAAATATAAAACAGTTACGGGAATAGCCCGTACAGCTAAGGAGACTTCACTTATATCCGGTGATAATTTTACCTTTTTTATAACATGTAAGGGTTTTCATATAAGTGCCATAAGTGACGGCGCGGGCAGCGGTAAACAAGCTGATAAATTCAGCCGTACAGCAATTCAGATGCTGGAAAGTTTATTGGATGACGGAATTGAAATCAGTTTGGCAATAAGGCTGTTAAACCTGTATTTAAATATGCGCGGAGAAAACGAACGGCTGGCAACAATTGATTTGTGCTCCATAGATCTATCCTGCGGGGCTGCTTCGTTTTATAAATACGGTGCTTCTACGTCATATGTAAAAAGCCGGTATGGTACAGAAGAAATATCTGTCAGCAATAATGATTCCGGTTCTGCCAGGCCGCTTCATTATAAACCTGTCAATCTGACGGGAGGAGATTTTGTAATCATGTTATCTGACGGCATTCTTGAAGCATTTTCGGTTTCAGGCGAGTCCACCGGATTGCAAGAATATATCGAAGGGCTGGATACAATTAACGCGCAGCTTATGGCAGAAGGAATAATTGATGAAGCAAAAAAACGCTGCCGGGGAAAACATGATGATATGACAGTACTGGTTACAAAACTTTGGTAAAAGCTAATTATCACCACCGGCAAGAAACATTTCTCCAACGCGATAGACATTTCCAGCGCCCATGGTAATAACAAGATCGCCGGCAGTTGCATTCTCATGAAGAAATTTGACAATGTCGTCAAACTTGGGCAAATAGACCGAGTTACCAGTATTTAGATTTATCCGGTCGTTTAAAACACGGGAGCTGATAATACCCGTATCTTTTTCTCTGGCAGCATATATATCGGTTACTATTACAGTATCAGCCTGTGCAAAAGATCTGGAAAAATCATCAATAAGCTCAAAGGTTCTGGTATAAGTGTGGGGTTGAAATATACAAAAAAGACGATTAGTGGCTAATGCTCTTACAGCACTCAAGCTGGCCTGTATTTCAGTAGGGTGATGGGCATAATCATCCATAACCCTGATACCATATATTATTCCTTTATCCTCAAGACGCCTGTGGGTGCCTTTAAACTTTTCCAAACCATTTATTATGGCGCTCTTACTAACACCTAAACTATGGCATGCTGCAATGGCAGCCAGTACGTTTGACACATTATGAAGTCCGGGTACAGCCAGATTAATGCTTGCCCACCGTGATTTTTTGTGCATAATTGTTGCATTTGCATAACCCTGCTTAAATGTAACGTTTTCACAACTCCAGTCAGCATCAGCAGAATTAATACCATAAGTTATGACAGGACGTGTTAAAACTTTTAAAACAGTTTTGGTTTGAGGATCATCAATATTAAGTATAATCGTTCCCGGACTCCTTACATTGCCGAGAAAGCTTTCAAACGATTTACGTATATCATCCACATCCTTAAAGAAATCCAGATGATCGGCATCGATATTAAGAACAATGGCCAGGGATGGCCTAAAATGCAGAAAGCTGTTTTTATACTCACAAGCCTCGGCTATAAAATAGTCACTGCCGCCAATACGGGTATTTCCACCTATCAGATCCAGCAATCCCCCTACATGAATAGTAGGATCGAGACCTGCTTCCAACAGGATTGATGAAATCATGGATGTAGTTGTTGTTTTTCCGTGTGTACCCGAAACAGCGATACAGTTTTGAAACTGGTCCATTATGGCACCTAAGAGTTCGGATCTTTCAATAGTTGGAATATTGCGTTTTGCTGCTTCAACAATCTCAGGGTTATCATTGGAAACAGCAGCTGTATAAACAACGAGATCCGGATTATCAATGTTAGAACCTGCATGGGAGTAGTATATGGTTGCTCCCTTACTCTCTAATCTTTTTGTTATTTCTGATTCAATCAAATCGGAGCCTGAAATTTTAACACCTTTATGCATCAGAATTTCAGCAAGGCCACTCATGCTTATGCCGCCGATTCCTATCATATGAACTTTCATATCGTCTTTATCCCATAAATAATTTTGATGCTCCATAATACACTCCGATTCTCAATATTTCAGATAGAATTATATATCAAATACAAGCATTTATTCAAGGAAAGAAAAGATTGATAATGATGAGGCTGATTTTGCCATATTATCAAATTAAGCTACTAAAAATAATTTTATGGCAAAAATCAGTTTAACTTGTGTATTAATGCGGATTTCCAGCGATTTTACTCAGAGAGATTATGGTAAATATTAAAAATTATTTTTTAAAAAGCAGGAATTTTGGAATATTTGGCGAATTTATATATCAAACATAAAACTACATTGTTATATCGGAAGGTGGGCTGCTAAAGTGGAGATTACAGACATTAGAATTCGTAAGGTTGATGCTGAGGGTAAAATGAAGGCAGTGGTGTCAGTTACTTTTGACAATGAATTTGTCGTTCATGACATCAAAATAATTGAAAGCCAGGGCGGACTGTTTATTGCAATGCCCAGTCGTAAAACCCCAACTGGTGAATTCAGGGACATTGCGCACCCAATTAATGCGGATGCAAGAAATAAGGTGCAAAATGCGATACTGGAGAAATACCAGTCAATGCTGGCGGAAGAAGAAGCCGCCGGTACAATGCTTAAGGAATAGTTTCCTAAGGCTGATGCGCTTAGGCACTTCTTGATTATGAAGTGCCTATTTTGTTGCAATAAAATATGTAAAATGTCAATTGCATTACTATTATAAACATGAGAAAATGAATATAGGTAATAAACAGTATTATAAATATTCGGGGGGTATAAAGCTCTTGCAAGAACTGGTGGCATTTATTATTATATCGGATAAAGGAACCGGTATGAATTCGTTATCGCCCAAATATATCCATAATATATGTGGACAAGCGATGTTATCATATACAATTGATGCAAGTCTTGAAGCGGGTTCAGATAAACTTGTGGTTGTGTCAGGTCAAAATCCGGATTCTATTAAGGAATCTATACCAGAAGACACTATTTTAGTACATCTTGATGAAGAATCCAAAGATGATAATCTTATAAAAAAACTGCAGGAAGTCCTGAAAAATAACGAAAAGGGAACGATACTAATTTTACCTGGTGAATACCCGACTATAAGCGGCAGCACTCTTAAGTCAGCATATGAATATCACCAGGAAAAGAATAATGATGTTACTGTTCTGACCAATTCAGGGGGAAGTCTGTCCGATATTTGTTTTTTAAATACCGATTTATTGTTAACTGAAGTTTTAGATCTGGAAGAAGAGGATCAATTCGATAATTTTTCAATAAAGAATATAATTAAGAAGTTCTATGCCAAAGGTAAAAAAGTCAGCGGCTATAGAGCTTCTAATTCTGAGGAACTGCTTAAGGTTAATGACAGGAGTCAGTTGTCTGAGGCAGAACGTATAATACTGGACCGGATTATTAAAAAACATATGGATAATGGTGTTACCTTCCATTTACCCGAAACCTGTATGATTCATAATAAAGTAATAATAGGAAAAGATACGATAATTCACCCCGGAACACAACTGGAGGGAAATACGGTGATTGGCGGCAATTGCCATATAGGACCGTATTCCCGGATTGAAAACAGTGTTGTTAAAGACGGGGTTCATTTTATGTATTCAGTAATGCTTGAATCACAGATAGGCAATAACACAAAAGTCGGGCCTTTTGCTTTTATCAGACCCGGCTCAAATATTGGTGAAAATATAAAGATTGGCGATTTTGTTGAAATAAAGAATTCCAACATTGGAAATAATTCAAAAGTACCGCACCTGTCGTATATAGGAGATGCTGATATAGGGAAGCATGTCAACATAGGATGTGGTGCTATAGTAGTTAATTATGATGGCAAAAAGAAAACCAGGACCACTGTTGGTGACAATGCGTTTGTAGGATGCAATGTTAACCTTGTATCACCTGTCAAAATAAATGATTATGCATATATTGCGGCCGGTTCAACCATAACCGATGAAGTACCGGAATATTCATTGGCTATTGCCAGAAACCGACAAACAATAATTGCTGACTGGGTAAGACGAAAAGGACTGGACAAAAAATAATTATTATCTTAGTTGGAGGTTGTTAGTTTATATGAATCTTCATGGCAAAGACATTAAGATTTTCGCTGGGAATTCCAACAGACAGCTTGCAGAGGAAATTGCATTAAAGGTTGGATTGCCCTTGGGGGAAGCGATAGTATCAAAGTTTTCCGACGGGGAGACAGCGATAAGCATTAATGAGGTTGTGAGAGGATCGGACGTATTTATTATCCAATCTACCTGTACACCTGTTAATGATAATATAGTTGAACTGCTTATTCTGGTTGATGCACTCAGGCGTGCTTCAGCAGGACGTATAACCGCTGTTATCCCATATTTCGGATATGCACGTCAGGACCGCAAGGCCAAAGCCAGAGATCCCATTTCAGCAAAACTCGTGGCAAACCTTATAACAGTCTCCGGAGCTGACAGGGTTCTCACAATGGATCTTCATGCCCCGCAGCTTCAGGGATTCTTTGATATTCCGGTGGATCATCTTTTGGGAACACCTATTCTTGCACAGTACTTTTATAAAAAGTTTGGTGGAAAGACTGATGACGTAGTGGTTGTGTCACCTGATGTAGGCAGTGTAGGAAGATCAAGAAAATTTGCCGAAAAGCTTGACGTACCACTGGCAATCATAGATAAGAGAAGACCTAAAGCCAATGTTTGTGAAATAATGAATATTATAGGTGACGTAAAAGGCAAACGGGCAATATTGGTGGATGACCTGATTGATACTGCCGGCACTGTTGTTAATGCCGCCAATGCTATGGGAGATATGGGGGCAAGGGAAGTGTATGCCTGCTGTACCCATGGAGTTCTTTCAGGTCCTGCGATTGATAGAATTCGCACCTCAGCCATTAAAGAGCTGGTGACACTGAACACTATACCGCTGCCTGCCGAAAAGCGAATAAGTAAAATTACAACCCTCTCGGTTGGAGATGTTTTTGCTGAGGCTATTGAAAGAATTTACGGAGATATATCGATCTCAACACTATTTACACAACAATAGAGGTTATTATGTTTATTTTTGCCGGACTGGGAAATATGGGCCCCAAATATGAGAGAACCCGACACAATGTCGGGTTCGATACTATTGATTATCTTGCAGCACTATATAGAATCAATAATTTCAAATCTAAGCATAAGTCCTTAATGGCAGAAGGAATAATTCAGGGACAGAAGGCTCTTCTGGTAAAACCGCAAACTTACATGAACAACAGCGGAGAGGCTATCCGCCAGATCATGGACTATTATAAGGTGCCCTATGAAAATCTTGTTGTTATATATGATGATGTGGATTTGGACGTAGGGCACATAAGAATAAGAGCCAAAGGCGGTGCCGGAACTCATAACGGTATGCGCTCCATAATAAGCCATACAAAAACAGAAAACTTTCCGCGTATACGTATCGGAATCGGCAAAGCTCCGGAGAGGATGGATTTGGCTGATTATGTATTGAGCCGTTTTTCCGATGAAGAGCGAAAACAGGTCAATATTGCTGTTGAGAATGCCGCAAAAGCAGCCGTAACAATAATTTGCGCCTCTATTGAGATAGCAATGAGCAAGTATAACACATAAGACAGGGGACGGTTCCGTGTCCTATTTTAACCCTGTCTTATAAGAAAATTGCCTTGCTGCCGCGGCGGCAACTTTCTTGATATACGCAAGCTCATATTAAGAATAATGCGAACTGTATTGTCAATCTGAACGGAGTGAAGAGTCTTTTTACGTTAAACAGGTGAGCGGCTGTAGACCGCTGCGATTTAGCGCTCCATTTCCAACATCCAGTTTCTAGTCGCGCTCGCTATGCAATCCATGCTTCGCTTTAAATCGCAGCAGCCACGCCGCTTAATTA